>CAZWXM010000027.1:0-9578 GCA_964637855.1 uncultured Candidatus Saccharibacteria bacterium
TAGAGCGCCTCATTTGCACTGAGGAGGTAGCGGGTTCAAGTCCTGTCGAGTCCACATATTTAAAAAAAAGACCGTGAGAGCGGTCTTTTTATATGTAGCTCAAGGAACAATCCTATTTGTTCGTCTTGCTAAATGTAAGGGCGAGGAATATAGTACTGTGTCTTTTACAAAAAAATATTTTATTTATGTTTACCATCGGAACAACTTTAGCCATATTTGTAATGTTGGGCATCTCTAGTCTAGGTCTATTTCTAGCCAAGAAAATTGATATGCCCCACACAGTTCTCTTAGTAATTTTTGGTATTGGTTTTGGCTTTTTGAGCCTAGTACCGACTTTTTCATTTATTAGTGAATTTCAACTAACCCCAGAGCTATTATTTTACCTATTTCTACCAATTCTTATTTTTGAATCTGCGTACAGCATGAACGCCCGCAGACTGGTAGAAAACAGCGCCTCAGTTTTAGCTTTAGCCATTGGTAGCTTTTTAATATCAAGTTTTGTAGTTGCTGGTTTACTGCATTACGCACTTGTATTCATTGATATTAATATTCCATTCATCATTACGCTCTTGTTTGGAGCCTTGATTTCCGCTACCGACCCAGTAGCCGTATTAGCTTTGTTTAAGGAATACGGCGTACCACGACGTCTATCACTAATTTTTGAAGGAGAAAGTCTATTTAATGACGCGACCGCAGTAGCTTTCTTTTTGATTGTACTTGAAGCGATTAATTACGGTGGCTTTGACTTTGCTACATCAATTCATGGCGTAATTACCTTTACCTCAATGCTAGTTTTGGGTGTAATCTACGGACTTATCGTGGGTGGTGTTTTCACAAGTCTAATTGGAAAAACTAGAAAAAATGAAGTTGCCAGTATCACTTTAATGGTGGTTTTGGCCCACATTACCTTTATTACTGCTGAATTAATTTCTACCACAAAATTTTTCGGTGATATTTCAATTCACATTTCGCCAATTATCAGTACTACGATAGCTTCTTTGGTACTTGGTAATTATGGGCGAGCCAAGCTCGAGGCTCACACTGAAGCATTTATCGGACATTTATGGGAACACTTTGCATTTTTGGCCAACTCCTTAATCTTCATTTTAATTGGAGTAATTATGGTAGATGAGGCTTTTCTCAATAAAACCGTCATTGTCTCAGTAATAATTACAGTGGTGGTAGTAGCGCTAGCACGAGCTGTCTCCGTTTATCCAGTTATTTATGTCTACAACGCGTTTGAACAAGCAGCTAAACACATTCCGATGTCTTGGCAACATCTCATGGCTTGGGGTTCGTTACGAGGTGCTTTGGCAGTAACGATGGTGCTATTAATTCCAGACGACTTAAGTATCCCAAATTGGACACTGGATATTTCACCGAAGTTATTTCTATTAGCGATTACAATTGGTTGTATTGCAGCTACTTTATTTATCAAAGCCACTACCATCAGATCAATGGTGAGAAAATTTAGCCTTGATAGCTTTACTCCAACTGAGGAAATTCAGTACCAGGAAGCCCAAATATTGATGCACCACAAGGTAACAGAACAATTAAACCTTTATGTAGAAAGAGGTTATGTCGAAGCTGAGATTGCCAAGAAACTGTTGAAGGAACATGAAGAAGGTTTTCAATACGCGTTAAGTAAGATTAAGAATTTATCCACTGCAGAATATGAAAATTTGTCATTCAGAGTAATCAGAATTTTTGCCATCAGTATCGAAAAAAATCACTTAAAAGCTCTATACGAACATAATGAGATTACCGAATCTGTTTATCGCAGAATTGAAGGTAAATTAAGACTGCAGTTAGAAGAAATTGAGAATGGAAACTTGAATCCGAATCTTACTATCCATACTGACGGTAAGGATGTGATTGAGCGCTTTTTCATGACCCTAGGTAAGCTTGTAGGAATAAATGACACTGAATTATCTTTTGCTGAGAGGTATATGTACTACCGAGCGCATATGATTATCTCAAGAAAGGTAATTAAGGAAATCACAATCTTAAAGGACGGGGCCTCAGCAATTTTTGCTTCACGGCTAGTTGATGACATTATCGCACTTTATACCACCTTCAAGGAAAATACTAAGGCAAAATTGAGCGAATTAAGTAAACAAAATCCTACAGAGAGTAGTAAATTAGCTGAACTTTTAGCCGAGCACAGTGTACACACAATTGAGGAAAGGGAACTTGAGAATATTTACAACAACTCCTTACTTACTCCCAAGCTTTATATTAAGCTAAAAGACGAATTACATAATTAATTAAATTTTAATTAAAAAAAAACGCATTCATAAGAATGCGTTTTTTAATGTGATTGAATCAATAGTCCATATTTTCAATCAAGTTATAATTTTTTAAATTAATAACGTATGTACGTAAACCTCGCTCTGGCGTATTTGAATCTCGCCAGTCAACATGGAGAAGTGCTAATACTCTCAAATTCTTGATGCGGGCAGATAAAGTTTTTATAATATTTCTCTTTCCTTCAAGAGTCATTAATATAATATCCTTGGCAGTATGGCCACGCTGCAAGGCCTTACCACAAGGAAAGTGACTGAGTGTTTTAATAAAAGTTATTCCTTTAATTCTATTTGCATCCAGACAATCTTCAAGAATAATTTGTCTTCTAATAAAACAACTATCGGCCAGAAGTATCCCGCCACCATTTAGCATTAAGGTGTGCATTTGCGTCATTTCACGCAAATGTGAGAAGATGTCAGTAATTCGATCACGGTCACCACAAGTAATTAGGATAGACCCTTTATCTTCTTTATCAAATGCGCTTCCATCTATTTCTAGAAGGATACCCCTTTCTCTAAGAATTTTTATGAAATTAAAACCACTATCAATATAGCCTTGCTTAAATTCGAGCATAATGCCCCTCCAATGTGTAAAGAACTAAAATAATACACCACGCTTACAGCCTTTATTAAAGCTTCAAGAACGACGCATCATTTCTAAAAAAGAACAGCATTATATTTTACGCCTAATAAAAAATGTGTCAAGTATTCTTGTTTATTTGAGTAAAAATACATAGAAATACCGCATGCAAATTAGACAGTTTTTAAAATTAAACCACAGTTAATACACACTTTGAATTTGCAAATTGCTTATTTTTGTATTATATAAAGGAGCATTGTCATTCAAACAATGTGTACTAGTTAATTAGCCTTTGTTGAAATGAATCTCATTAATGTAGCTCACGCCGCTGAAGAAAGTGCCGGCTTGTCCGTACATCTAAAACCATATATCGTGGGATATATTGGTGATATTCCGATTGCCTCGACCATGATAACCGTCTGGGTTGTGATTGTAGGTTTGATACTACTCGCTATATTAGTACACTCAAAAATCTCCTCTGTTCCCGGAAAACTCCAAAATTTCTTCGAAATGATTGTTGATTTCGGCTATAAACAAGTTTTGGACGTGTTGAAAAATGAAGAATACGCTAATAAGTATTTCCCAGTCATTTTCACTATTTTCATCTTTGTTCTCAGTATGAATTGGGCTGGCCTTATTCCAGGAGTTGGTTCAATTGGCTATTATGATGAACATCATCACCTAATCCCATTCTTCTACCCGGGAGCAACTGATCTTAATATCACCATTGGTTTAGCGATTATTTCTTTCGTTACCATTGAAGTAGCTGGGGTATTAGCCATTGGTGTTTGGAAATATGCTGGTAAATTTCTAAATTTCCATTCAGTAATGGGATTTGCTATTGGTATCATGGAATTAATATCTGAGTTAGCTCGTCTAATTTCATTCTCATTCCGTTTATTTGGTAATATATTTGCCGGTAAAACTCTATTGTTAGTAGCGATGTTTTTTGTACCATACGTTCTGCCGGTGCCTATATATGCCTACGAGCTTTTTGTCGGCATAATACAAGCATTAGTATTTTCTATCCTAACCCTGTTCTTTATCAAAATGGCCGTAGAAGAACCCAGCCATTAAGCGCTGGTGGACAAGGCCGAGTCTGCAGATTTGTTGACTCATTTTGTCCATTAGCAATAAATTAACAAATAAATTCATCATATTATGACACCAGAACAAATGGCTTTCGAAGCGGCAATTGCAAATGCTGATGCAATAAAATCAGTAGCGATGGCCCTTGCAGCCGGAATCGGAGTAGTTGGCCCAGGTATCGGTATTGGTATCCTTGTGTCACGAGCGCTTGAAGGAATAGCTCGCAATCCAGAAGCTAAAGATTCAATTCAATCTTTAATGATTCTTGGTATTGCTTTCGTAGAATCACTAGCTATTTTTGCCCTAGTAGTTGCGTTTATAATTAGATTTGCTTAATCGCAAATTATTTAATCATCCTTAATTTCTTTTATTATCATGGATCAAGTCATAGCAGCCTTTGGTATCGATGGACGTCTAATCATCATTCAGATATTCAATTTCGTTATATTGATGGTTGCTTTGTCGTATCTACTTTACAAGCCAATACTTAAAGTACTGGCTGAGCGTAAAGAAAAGGTTTTACAGGGAATTAAGGACGCTGATGATGCGGCTAAAGCTTTAGCTGAAGCCTCAGAGCAAAAAAGGACTATTCTAACTACCGCCAATCAAGAAGCGATTGCAGTAGCCGATAGAGCCAAAGAATATGCGGCCAGTAAGGCCAATGAGATTGTGGCAGAAGCGCAATCTAAAGCCGAACAAGTAGCTAAAGAGGCGGAAGCTCGAGGTCAAGAAATTAAAGCCAAAGCCGTAAAGGAGAGTGAAGCCGAAATTGCCAAATTGGCGATTTTGACAGCGGAAAAGATACTTAAGGAAAAGAACTCCTAATCATGAAAAGGAATTACGCTTTAGCTTTAATTAAGATAGTTGAATCCGGCACACCGATTGATGTGGCTTTGGCTGGATTAAGAGCTATCCTAATAAAAAAAGGTCACAGTAAACTTCTGGTGCCAATTTTAAATGAAGCAGTCAAAGTCATTGAAACTAAAAAAACTAATGACTCTGCCTTAGTTGTCTTGGCTTCTACAAACCCTGAAGAATCAATCCAAAAGGAAATTAAAGAAGTTTTAACCAATCTAGGTTCAAGCAGTGACACCCCGATTGTGTCAAAAACTGATGAGACCCTAATCGGAGGTTTTGTCGTCACTTACAATCACACCGAACACGACCATAGTTACAAGCAAGCCCTAAAATCATTATACGAGTCTATTACAGCCTAAATCCAAAAATGCATATGAGTCAAACAATTATTGAACGAATTAAAAAGGAAATTGAATCCATAAATACCGCTGGTATCTCTACCGAAATTGGTATCGTAACATCTGTGGGAGACGGAGTTGCTACTATCGATGGGCTACATAATGCGCAAATGATGGAAATGATTATTTTTGCCAAGGATGAGGGTGTGGCACTAGATAAGTTGCTGACCACTGAAAATGCTTTGTATGGATTGGCTCTCAACCTTGAAGAAGACTCAGTTAAGGTGGTGATTTTAGGTGATGCAACTAAGGTGAGTGAGGGTATGAAAGTATATCGTACCAAAAAACTACTTTCGATTCCGGTATCGGAAGAAATTGTTGGTCGGGTAGTTAACCCACTAGGTGAAACGATTGATGGTAAGGCGCAAATTGTTGGTAAGCGAGACATGCCGATTGAACGTGTGGCTTATGGTGTGATGGAGCGCTCAGGAGTAAATGAACCAATTCATACTGGTATCAAGGCTATTGATTCTATGATTCCAATCGGTCGTGGACAACGCGAACTGATTATTGGTGACCGTCAGACTGGTAAAACTACTATTGCTATCGATACTATCATCAACCAAAAATACGAACCAAAGGAAAAGCGCCCAATTTGTATTTATGTCGCTATTGGACAAAAGCGATCAAAAACTGTCAGTATCATGGCTAAACTGCAAGAAGCTGGAGCCATGGAATACACTACCATTGTAGCTACTTCAGCCTCAGAAGCTTCACCATTGCTATTCCTAGCTCCTTTTGCTGGAGTAGCGATTGGAGAATATTTCATGGAGCAAGGTAAAGACGTGCTAGTGGTATTTGATGATTTATCAAAGCACGCTAATGCTTACCGACAAATTTCACTCTTATTGCGTAGACCACCAGGACGAGAAGCGTACCCAGGAGACATTTTCTACCTACACTCACGTTTACTCGAGCGTTCAGCTAAGCTTTCAAAGGAGCTTGGTGGCGGTTCAATTACAGCCTTGCCAATTATCGAAACTCAAGAAGGTGACGTTTCAGCTTATATTCCAACTAACGTAATTTCTATTACTGATGGTCAAATCTTTCTTGAAACTGATTTGTTTAACAAGGGTATTCGCCCAGCGCTTAACGTCGGTATTTCCGTATCACGAGTAGGTTCATCAGCTCAAACTAAGGCCATGAAGAAAGTGGCTGGAAAGATTCGTTTGGAACTAGCTCAATTTCGAGAGCTTGAAGCCTTTATGCAATTTGCTTCAGACTTAGATGAAGATACTAAAGCTCGTATTGAATCTGGTCGGCGCTATGTAGAACTGCTCAAGCAACCACAAAATAAGCCAATGCCATTCTACAAGCAAGTAGTATCAATTTACGCTGCCAATTCCGGTATGTTTAATGTTGTACCAGTGGCTAAGGTAAGAGAAACAGAGGATGCCTTTCTAGCTTTTATTGAAAGAGATAAAAAGGAAATCTTCAGTACTATCGAAACTACTCGCGAAATGAACGATGAGGTGCTTAAAATGATTGATTCAGCTATCGAAGATTTTAAACAATTTCTAGCAAAATAAATTAACTAACGTGGCTCTCAAACAAATTAAAAATAAAATAGTCGCAACTAAAAAGACTGGTCAGGTAACCAAGGCGATGGAATCTGTCTCGGCTGTAAAAATGCGCAAGAGTCAGGAACGAGCTTTTCTAAGTCGACCTTACGTCCACACTGCTCTAAGCATCCTGAAGCAATTGCTAAATGCTAATCCAAAAATTTCTCACGAACTTATTACCAAAACTGATCATGAAAACGTTTTAGTTGTGATTGTAACTAGTGATAAAGGTTTGGCTGGTAGCATAAATAGTGCCGTACTTAAGCAAGCCGAAATTATTTTTAGAAATAATAATTTGGTTGATGTGATTGCGATTGGTCGCAAAGCTCTAGAATTTGCGCAAAGAGAAAAGAAAAATATTATTGCTTCTTATACCAACATCAGCGATAGCGTTAAAATTGAAGATATTTATGAAATGTCAGAAATGGCGCTTAATACTTTCAAGCAGGGTGAATACAAATCAGTCCAAGTTGTTTACCAAAATTTTGTCTCAACTTTTGAACAAAATCCAACGGTTAGACAGGTGTTACCGGTTTTACCGGAAGAACTAGAAGGAGTAATGCGAGATATTAAGCCAAAAACTGGTAAATTCAGTGAGAATAATTTCCCGATTGATACTCAAGTTATACATAAAATCGAACCCTCACCGGAGGAAACCCTTGATGTCCTTTTACCAGAGCTAGTGCAGGTTATGTTTTATCACGCACTATTAGAGAGTAAGGCCAGTGAGCACTCAGCTCGGATGGTCGCCATGAAGAATGCGACGGATAAATCAAAGGAATTAGTAAAGGCCCTGACGATAAAATTCAATAAGCAAAGACAAGCCGCGATTACAGCTGAAGTATCCGAAATTACGGCTGGGGTAGAGGCAATGAAGTAAAATTATTAATTTATTAAAATATTATTATGAACACAGGAAAAATTACTCAAATTATCGGCCCAATTGTTGACGTCCATTTTGAAAATGGCGTACCAGCACTTTTAAATGCGCTCGAGATACAAACTGGAGACACTACCATCACTTTGGAGGTAGCGCAGCATATTGGTTTAGATAGAGTACGGGCGATTGCCATGCAAGATACACAAGGTCTTGAAAGAGGTTTGACCGTAGTCGACACTGGCGCGGCTATCTCTGTTCCTGTGGGAGAAATAGCCTTAGGACGACTCTTTAATGTCTTGGGTGAGACTTTGGATGGTGGTGCGCCACTCACTGGTGTAAAAAAGCGTGGTATTCATCAGGACGCTCCAGAGTTTAAAGATCAATCCACCAAGACCGAGGTTTTTGAAACCGGTATCAAATCTGTTGACCTACTCGCACCATTTATTAAGGGTGGAAAGGTTGGTCTTTTTGGAGGAGCGGGTGTAGGTAAAACCGTTCTCATTCAAGAGCTCATCAACAACGTAGCTACAAATCACGGTGGTTATTCTGTGTTTGCTGGTGTTGGGGAACGTGTACGAGAAGGAAACGACCTTTATCATGAAATGAAGGAATCTGGCGTACTCGACAAAACTGCTTTGGTATTTGGACAAATGAATGAGGTGCCAGGAGCTCGAGCTCGAGTCGGACTGACTGGGCTCACCATGGCTGAATCTCTGCGTGACCTTGGTGGTAAAGATGTACTTTTCTTTATGGATAACGTTTTCCGCTTTACTCAAGCCGGACAAGAAGTGTCTTCACTCTTAGGACGAGTTTCATCTGCGGTAGGTTACCAACCAACCCTAGCCGAGGAAATGGGTAAAATGCAAGAACGTATTACTTCAACTAAAGCTGGTTCAATTACCTCAGTACAAGCTGTGTACGTACCAGCCGACGACCTTACCGACCCAGCTCCAGCTACGACTTTTTCTCACCTCGACTCAACAGTAGTGCTTTCTCGTCAACTCGCTTCACTAGGAATCTATCCAGCTATCGACCCGCTTGAAAGTAACTCAACAGCGCTTGACGCTACGATTGTTGGCGAAGAGCATTACCGAGTAGCCCAAGGCGTAAAGCAAGTGCTGCAACGCTACAAAGATTTGCAAGATATTATTGCCATTCTAGGTATCGAGGAACTTTCCGAAGATGACAAAACCGCTGTGTATCGTGCCCGTAAAATTCAACGCTTCATGTCACAACCATTCTCAGTAGCTGAAGTATTCACTGGTACTCCTGGTAAATATGTAAAATTAGCAGATACGATTCGTGGTTTTGGTGAAATTCTTGATGGTAAGCACGATGACAAAAACGAGCAAGCTTTCTATATGAAAGGGGGAATCGATGAAGTGATAGTTTCTTAATTTATGGCAGAACAAAAATTATTAAAACTTACTATCACTCGGGTCGACGGTCCTATCTTTGATGGTGAAGTTATTTCCGTATCGGTGCCGGGACTAGGGGGCGATATGCAACTGCTTGCCAACCACGAACCACTCATCACACCCTTAAAGAGTGGGGAAGTGAAAATCAGAAAAGCCGACGCCTCGGAAGAAACTTTTTCGCTTAAAACTGGAATCCTAGAAGTAAGCTATAATCACGCCACTATTCTTATTTAATTTAAATACGAAAGGCTCTAAAATTCAGCCGGCAACCCTTCAGGTTGCCGGCTGAATTAGTAACAAAGCCTTTAATGTAATTAAATATTGTGATAAACCTAATAGGATTATGAATCAATCTATAACCAACTACGGGGTCGATGTGGCTATCACACGCACGGATGATTTGGATAAAGCGATGCTTTCTGAAATAGAGCTCTGGCTTGCGCCTAAAATTTTAGATATTGGTTCCGGCGCTGGTGGTCAAGCTATT
>CAZWXM010000028.1:0-9369 GCA_964637855.1 uncultured Candidatus Saccharibacteria bacterium
AAGATGCTTACAAAGATGTTTATGGCGATGAACGAATCATTGGTGACCCAACTAAGGTGTTGGAGTAGGTGATAAGTAAATAATAAAAGGGTGGAAAGCTTTGCTTTCCACCCTTTTTATTTATTAAAAAATTTATCTCAATCTTTCTTCTCCCACAATTAATCCGTCTTCTAGATTAATAATTCGGTCACAGTTCATCGCGTATTCACGTTCGTGAGTGACCATCACTACCGTTTGTTTATATTTACGATTTAAGTCAGTAATTAAATCGACCACTTGTGTTCCGTAAACACTGTCTAGGTTGGCAGTTGGTTCGTCGGCAAATAAAATCTTTGGCTTACCAGCGATGGCTCGAGCGATGGATATTCGTTGTTGTTCTCCACCAGATAACTGAGCCGGGAGGCTATCGTATTTTCCAACCATCCCCACATTATCTATGGTTTCATTAGCAATCACCTTAGCTTCATCCCAATCAAGACCACGCATTAGGAGTGGGAGCATTACGTTTTCACACGCACTCAAATCTGGCACCAGAGCATAATTCTGAAAAATGTAGCCTAGGGTGTTAAGGCGAAATTCAGTCTTCTCTTGCTCACTAAGTTCAATGATATCGGTGTCGTCAATAATCACCTTACCCTCAGTTGGTTCATCAAGTACTGACAATTGGTATAAGAGGGTTGATTTACCGGCTCCAGATTTACCCATAATCGCAATAAACTCACCTTCGTAAACTGTTAGGTCGATGCCTTTTAAAATATGGGAAATTAAATCTCCGGTCCCAAAAGAGCGATGAATATTGGTGGCAGTAATTATCGGTTTCATAATTATTTATTATTACGTCCTAGAATAGCATTCAAGGTGTTTTGTTTAACTATCAACCAGGCCGGCAAGAAGCCAGCGATTAAGGTGATGATAAACAAGATAACAAATTTAATAAAAGTTTCTTCAAAGGGAGCTACTAAAATGCCGTCGCTAAAAGGAAACTTGATAGGATTCTTGGCAAAGTAGGGAATCAAAAATCCATACGTTAGCAGTGCGCCAAACAAAGAACCAAGTAAAGCATAGATAGCTGACTGGAAAACATAAGCCACCTCAATCGCACGGCGCTCAATTCCAATACCTTTGAGAATACCAATTTGTTGGCGGCGAGACAAAGCGTTGATAAAAATAATAATAAAGATTGTGATAGAAGCCACCACCAAACCAATTGAACCGATAAAAGTCCCTAAGGTATTAAAAGTATTTTTGATGTCGGTAATAAATTTTGGCTTACCTTCATCATAAGTTTGGATTTTAGCTGATTCACCAAAGCCACTAGCCAAGAAAGATTCTTTTAGCTTAACTTCGGATTGATTTGGTTTCATTCGAATTACAATTTGATCAGCGTTTCTGTCTATTCGTCCAAATAGTCTACGGAACTCTCGCTCAGGAATATAGGTATTTAAAGACACTTGATCTACCTTTGATTTAACAATTCCTTTAACGATAAATTCTTTTGAAACATTACCCACAGTTATGCGAACAGTTTCTCCCGGCTTTACATTTTCGACTGTGTCGAAGATGTCACCAAATTGTTCGGCTGATTCAGCTAAATAATAATATCCGATTAAGA
Source organism: uncultured Candidatus Saccharibacteria bacterium (assembly GCA_964637855.1). Classification (GTDB taxonomy): domain Bacteria; phylum Patescibacteriota; class Minisyncoccia; order Phycocordibacterales; family UBA918; genus OLB19. Next base: position 1,613 of record CAZWXM010000028.1, read on the forward strand.
TATAGCCTTCTTCAGTCGGGTCGAGGTATTCTCCGTCGATGATATTACTAGCCAAGCCAGACATACTGTCTTCCAGGGCCGGGTCTATTCCTGTAACAGACACTGAAGTAGTGTCACGTTCACCCTTTAGGTCGCGCCGTTGTTTATAGTTGGCTTCAAGCACTCCGCCACCACTGTAGCGAACAGAGTAAGCCTCAATTTCTGGAAAGGCGGATAATTCACGTAGAATGGTCTCAGTTTCAAGAATTGTATCTTCACCATCGTGTTCGGTAATGATTAAATCGCCCAGGTATTCAGAGCGCACAGCATTTTCAGCACCAGTAATTAATCCCACCAGTACACCAGATACGGCGATAAGATTAAGAAAAGTTAACATCATTACCGAAATAATGAGTAGGGTAGTCCAAATATTCGCCCTTTGAATTTGGCGCCAGCCGAGAAGAAGTCCGATGCGAAGAATACGCATATTGTTTATGGGGCGATTAGGATGTCACCTTCATTAAGGCCACTAATAGCCAAGTAGCCATTGTTTCCCTCCAGCTCAACCTCAATGGAGGTGGTAGCAGTGACATCATTCTTTTTAACTAAGACTTCATAACCATCGGCAGTCTTTATTGCAAAACGTTTGGGAATTCTAAGACTGTCAGTTTGTTCAGAAATAATAATTTCTACATCAGCATTTAATCCACTACGAATCCAAGTCGGGAGTTCTTTCAATTTAATAATTGCTTCGTAGTATGACACTCCGTCTATCTCAGTTTCTTTAAGGGAAATAAAGCTTACTTCACCGGTAAGTATTTCAGAAGCTCGAGCATCAAAAACCATTTCAACTTTTTGCCCAATTAAAAGTTTACCAATATCAATCTCAGGGATTCTGGCAGTGACTTCAAACTCTGAACTAGCCAAGAGAGTAGCGATGGGAGCGGCGGTGACGGTTTCACCGGGTAGGGCATCGAGTTCGGTAATAGTTCCAGGAAATGGTGCCCGCATTACGCCATCGCTAATTGTTGCGTCAATTCTAGCTAGTCTAGCGTAAGCTTGATTAACGGCTGCATCGGCTCTGGTAATGGCTTCACTTCGGGCCGGAGCATTTTGATCGTCAGCGCTAGCCTCGGCCAAGATAACCGCTTGTTCCGCTGCGGTAATCGCACCTTCAGATTGGGTAACTGCCAAAGCATAAGCGTTTCGATTGGTAACATAAGAACTAGCCTTGGTGTTGGGAATTTCGATTATCCAATTTGAACGACTATATTTAGATGAACCATCAAAGATAATTCTTAAACCACATTTACCTAAAGGTGTTGGTTGATCAACTGAAGCTTCGTAAGTTCCAGTTTCAATACCAGATAAATTGAATGAGTAGCCAGAGTTAGCGGCTGAGGAAAAAACTTCTAAAATATATTCACCCTCTTCTTCACAAGAATAAGTACCGGAAATGGTTGGGGGCACAGCATCTTCATCACTACTATTTGAATAGGCTGTTAGGTCAGAAGAAAGTAATTTTGAATAAGCACTTTTTATTTTTTGAGCTTCATCAGCCTTGGTGTTAGCTAAAGTCGCTTTTTTACTAGAGACAGTTTCGCCAGTTAGGTTACGAGCTGAAGCGCTAGGTCCAGAAATTAGTTCGCCTCTATCGGCTAGCGCTCGTTCGACGGCCGCCAAGGCATCTTGTCTATCAGCTTGTAAAGCTTTGGTGTCTAATTCGGCAATTATGTCACCCGCTCCCACGACATCACCGATTGAAACCGAAACCCTTTTAATAATGCCACTGACCGGAAAAGCGAGTTCGGCAATCTGTTCAGATTTGGCGATTCCCGAGACTGAGATGACCTCTCTAACTGAACCCATTTCAACAGCGGTAGTAATTTGTTCAACCTTATTATTGCGGCCAACTCCATGTATCATCAAGATAACTACAACAATAATAGTTAAGGCGATACCTATATAGATAGTGCGATGATTGAGAATTTTTTTCATAACTAAAGTTAATTGTAACACTTAGTTATAAAAGGCGAGTTGCTAATTTTAGGTGGTGTTGATTGAATCAAGTATGACAGTTGCCTCGGACAGACACAAAATAAAACAGCAACCTTTTAAAAGGTCGCTGTTTTATTTTGTGTCTGTCCGCCAACTTGGACTCGAACCAAGGACCACAGAGGTATAAGCTCTGCGCTCTACCAACTGAGCTATTGGCGGATATCTTTATTTTGTTGTGACTGAAACTATACCGTATTTAATAGGTGACTACAATTATAACCCATCTATTTACAAAGGTATTTTACGTGTTATTGTAATTATGGACAATTTCGTCCTTTCTAGTTAGGAGTTCAATATGAAAGTATCCAAACTTAAACAGGTTTTTAAAGCTGGACCGATTATTTTTGGACAAATATTCAACTAAGAGAGGGGGTGAGCACCCTCTGGGTGCATCTCAGAATAAATCGGGTAGCCATACTGTGGTAACTTAGAAATTTATTCGCCTGAGGTCTGAATATAAACCTCAAATTAACTTAACCTCGTGTTTAATCAAACACGAGGTTTTTTATTTAGTACTAAAATTCTTGCATTATTTAGTTAGGTTTGCTCTACTTAGATTAGATAAGCAGTCCCTTTAAACTTTTTTGAAAAAAGGAGGTGTGTAATGAATGACTATATGAGTACTTATATCTACAACGATTTAGGTGAAAAGATTGGTGATTCGTTAAGTCCAATTTATTTTGAAGAAGATTTTGGTTACGTAAGAGAAATAAGTGCCACCGATAATTTAAGTGCAGAAGATGAAAAATGTAAATTTGGTTACTTTGATTCTACTGGAGGAATTATCTTTGCCGCTGAAACAAAAGAATTAATTTATTCAGAAGCAAGTGCTATGAGATGGTTAGTTTTTTTACCAAACTAAAGTATAAACCCGACATGCATTGTCGGGTTTATTTTTATTCCATATGTAAGACTGCTCCAATCCGAGCGACGCGTTCAGCGATGAGTGGGAAATCTTTAGCTAAGTCAGAGTGAGTAGCTACTAAGTGTCGAGCTTCGTTACGAGCCGCTTCAACTAATTTTAAATTTTTAATCGCCTCCATTCCTAAGTCAGAAAGACCAGATTGTTTGCCACCATATAGTTCACCTCCACCGCGAAATTGTAGATCGTGTTCAGCCAATTCAAAGCCATTTTTTGCTGTCGCTAGGGCCTTTAGTCTATCTTTAGTTTTATCACTCTTACTTTCAGTGACAGCAAAACAGTAAGCTTGCTGATTGCTACGAATCACACGACCGCGGAGTTGGTGTAGTTGAGCGAGGCCAAATCTTTCTGCGCCTTCAATAATGATGTTGGTAGCGTTGGGTACGTTGACTCCCACTTCTACCACTGAAGTGGCGACCAAGATATCAATCTTATGTTCAGAAAATTCTTTCATTACTCGATCTTTTTCAGCTGGCGTCATTTTCCCGTGCAGGGGAGCAATATTGTAGTCTTGGAAGACATCTTTTTTTAAGCGTTTGGCTTCGGCGATAACACTTTTCATAGTGAGGGCGGTTAGTTTGTCTGGGTCGGGTTCTTCAATTCGAGGACAAATGACGTAGGCTTGCCGGCCGGCCGTAAGTTCACTGCGGACATGGTCGTACATGTCAGCACTTTGTCCTGGTCCGATAATTTTAGTAATGACTGGCTTACGGCCGGCCGGCATTTCATCCAACAATGTAATATCCAAGTCACCATAAATAGTTAGAGCAAGGGTGCGGGGAATTGGCGTTGCTGTCATGGATAGCAGGTGAGGCAAGCGCGCATCTTTTTTGGCTAGTTGTTTTCTTTGATTGGTACCAAAGCGATGTTGTTCATCAATAATTACATAAGCTAAGTGTTTAAACTCGACACTTTTATAAATAAGAGCGTGAGTCCCAATAACAATCGGAATCTCACCGTTCTTAATCCATTTGGTTAATTGCGCTTTAGAAATTTTAGTAGGCTTAGTCGGGTCAGATTTAGAAGGGAACTTCATGCAGCCCGAACCAGTTATTAGCGCAATCGAAATTGGTAGGTGTTTAAAGTATTCAATAAAACTTTCGAAATGTTGTTTCGCTAATATTTCGGTCGGCGCCATGTAGGCGACTTGGAGGTTGCCGTACTCAATGGCTTTAGACATTCCTTCTGGTGGGCGAGAAGTGGCTACTGCGTAAGCGGTGGTAGCGGCGACGGCTGTCTTACCACTACCGACGTCTCCTTCAAGTAATCGCGACATAGCGTGGTTGTCGACGAAGTTTTTGCTGATAGTTTTAATGGCTTCGGCTTGAGCCTGGGTGAGCGAGAAAGGGAAACGAGCCACAAACTCTTTAATATGTTCAGCGGAACTTTGGATAGAGTAAGTTTGAGCAGCACTCACGGCAGCTCGCTCTTGGGCTTTCTGAACTTGAATATAAAAAACTTCTTCAAACGCAAAGCGCTTGCGCGCACTAGCCGCATGCTCGGCCTTTTTAGGGGAATGAATCCAGACCAAAGCCGTCGCTAATTCCGGCAGATTATATTTTTTTAGAATCTCGCTCGGAATTGGATCAACTAAAGTCTTTAAAATATTTTGCTCAAAACATTTTAGGGCGGTGTGATAAATCCATTTACTGGTAACTCCTTTGGTTTCGCGATAGACCGGATAGAGAGTATCGTCTTGTTGTTCAGTATCTTTAAAGATTGAATCGTGGCGATCTATAGGTAGGGAGTCTAAGGGTTCAACTTCTGGATTCGATAGATAAAGTTTACCTTCGCTACCGGCGACTTTACCAGCCAGCTTTACATACATTCCATTGCTATACATCTTGGCGATGTAGGGTTGGTTAAACCACATAATTTTCATTTTGGCGGAGCCGTCTTCGACATAGCCTTCAGCGATTGGTTTGCGACTCTTCCACGCTTTGCGGGTTTTGAGACCTGAGAGTTGACCATACACTACGGCTTCCTGATTTTTTTCTAAGCCGCCCACTGACTGCACATCGGAAATGTCTTCGTAGCGAGCGGGAAGGTGATAAAGGAGGTCGTTAACTGTTTCGATGTTAAGTCGCTTGAGGGCTTTGAGATGTGCCACATCAATTCGGAAATGGGTAGCCAGTCGGTCATTGAGTTTCATGGCTATATTGTATCAATTAAATTTTAAAAAAGTCATTGACTAAAGTTGCCGGATGGTTTCTCAGGAGTATACTAAGCGCACTAAAGTTCATTTTATGTCAGCTAAAAAACCAGACTACAACAAACTCGCACTTGAGCTCCATAAAAAACTCAAAGGAAAGTTGGAGATGAAAAGCAAAGGTAAACTCAAGACCAAGCTGGATTGGAGTACGATGTACACGCCGGGGGTAGCGGCCGTATCATCATTTTTATATAAAAATCCTAGTCAGGCTAAAAACTACACCATGAAGGGTAATTCAGTGGCGGTGGTCAGTGATGGTTCGGCTGTTTTAGGTTTAGGAAATTTGGGAGCGATTGGAGCTATGCCAGTAATGGAAGGTAAGGCGGCAATTTTTAAGGAAATGGCTGGTATTGATGCGGTACCGATTGTCCTCGATACACAAGAACCAGAAGAAATTATAAGAGTCGTGAAAGCCATTGCTCCTAATTTTGGCGGTATCAATCTTGAAGATATTGCTGCTCCCAAATGTTTTGAAATTGAAAAAAGATTAAAGGCAGAATTAGATATTCCGGTGATGCATGACGACCAACATGGTACGGCGATTGTGGTTTTGGCGGGTCTCATAAATGCGACCAAAGTCGTTAAAAAGAATTTAACTGATTTAAAGATAGTCGTGTTGGGGGCTGGAGCCGCTGGCCGCGCTGTAACTCTGCTTTTACTTAAGGCCGATATAAAAAATATTATTGTGATGGACTCTAAAGGTGCAATTTGCAAAGGTCGTCCCGGGATGGAGGAGTATAAAAGAGAATTGGCAGAAATCACAAATCTAGAAAGACACTCTGGTGATTTGTTACAAATAATCGAAGGGGCGGATGTAATTATTGGCGTCTCTGGTCCTGGAACAATTGCCCAAGTTCACATTGAGCATATGGCAGAACAACCAATTGTATTTGCTTTATCTAATCCAATTCCTGAAATCATGCCGGAAGATGCTAGGCGAGCGGGAGCAGCGGTTATCGCCACTGGTCGTTCAGACTTTGCTAATCAAATAAATAACGCTTTGGCTTTTCCTGGAGTTTTCCGGGGTGCGCTCGATAAAGGAATAATTCAAATCACTGACGAAATGAAACTTGCGGCGGCTAAAAAAATTGCTGGTTTGGTTAAGAAACCAGTAGCGGAAAATATTATCCCTTCAGTGCTAGAACCAGGTTTAGTCAAAGCGGTGGCGAGTGCTATTCAAAAATAAATATAAAAAATAAGCGGTTACAAACTATGTTTGTAACCGCTTTTTTAATTTTAAGAACTACTGCAACTAGAGTTTAGATTCAGAGTGGACCACGCGGATACCTTTTTCAGTAATATAAATATCTCGCTCGGCATCATCTTTTTCATTTTGACCAATTACACAATTTTCAGGGATAATCAGACCTTCTTCAACAATGGTGTTGATTATATGAGCTCCCTTACTAATAATGGTCTTGTCAAAAATAATGGAGTTTATTAATGTAGCATCTTCCTCAACTCTTACTGCTCGGCCAAGTACTGAATGTCTAATTTTCTTGGCTTTAGTACCAACTCCACCACCAGCAGCGAGAAATTGAAATCTTTCATCATCACCGGCGCCACAGCTTAAAGCATTTACTTTATACATTGGTTGATTGTCACCAGCGGTGATTATCATCCAATTTTTATTGTATAAATCTAGATCAGGATTGAACTGAGTTTGATCCATCATCGCTTCAAAGTAAGCATCTATCGTACCAACATCACGCCAGTAACCATTGATTTTTTCACCGGGAATGACGTTGGTGCCATGATCATAAAAGCGTACCAATTTATCAGCGCGAACCATTTTGGGAATAATATTTTTACCAAAATCATGTTCAGATTTTTCGTCCAGATGGTCTTCCTTTAAGATTTGTAACAAAGCCGATTTTTTAAATATATAAATACCTTGCGATATTACACATTCACCTTCACGACCGGGATGGGATTTTGGAAATTGGGGTTTTTCCTTAAAACCCTTTATATTATTTTCAATATCTACTTCCATCACGCCAAAATTTCCAGCAGCTGTAGCTAAGTCTAAAAACATACCTGACACAGTAACGTCCGCATTACTTAAGATATGATTTTCTAATAGTTGCCGATAGTCCATTTTGTAGATATGGTCGGCCGCTAATATCAAAACATGTTCAGCTGGGTCTTCTTCAATGTAGTGATGGTTTTGATAAATAGCATTAGCACTACCAATGTACCAATCATCGTCGAGAGCTTGTTGTGGTGGTAATGGACGGATGAATTTGTCCCAAACTGGGGATTCAAAATTCATCTTTGCCAGTAAGTCCAGTATCCCTTGTTGCCGGTACTGGGTTAGTACAAAAGCGTGGTCAACACATTTACTATTAATAATATTTGATAAAACAAAATTAATAATATAGTGCTTCCCAAAGGGGACAGCGGGTTTAGAACGATTTTTAGTTAAGTCTTTAAGTCGACTACCTCGGCCACCGGCTAGCACCATGGCCAAGACTTGATTGCTTAGGGTTTTGTTCATTATTTATCTCCTCGTGTAAAAGAACATTAAACTTTATAGTTTCAAAAGCGACGAATAATATACAACAAAAATATGAATTTAGCAATACT
>CAZWXM010000029.1:0-1908 GCA_964637855.1 uncultured Candidatus Saccharibacteria bacterium
CCCTTTAGTGCGGCTGAGTTAGGGGAACTATCAAGTGTTGTTAGCGAATATAATAAGGAAGAAATTAAGGTTATAGCAATCAACCGGGCCGAACCACCAACAACCGCTCAGCGTTATTTAAATACCATTGCTAATCCAGAGAATATATTCTTAGTAATTGATAAAGATGATATGTTTTATAAATCAATTTCGGGTTATGCTATGCCAGAAACAGTCTTTTATGACAAGCGGGGACAAATTACCCATCATAATCACGGACCAATGAAGAGGGAAGAAATAAAACTTTATTTAGAACAAGCCATTGAAAGAAGTCAGCAATAGGTAACAAATTTTTTCTACCTCTACAGCATATTTATCACACGCTTAGGTGTACGCTTTTTTCTATCTGCACTTAGTATTCGCTAGTGCTCAAAATATGTTGTAGAGAAAGGCTCGAGTGGATTAATCTTTACAATTTACAAAAATCTGCTATAATATAAGTAGATGTTCACAACATCTGACTGGCGATTCATCACATTTTTCTTGTGAGACCTTTTGTCGAAAAGGTTTCTGAATTGCAACATCATTTTTATGAGACAGTCAGTTGGTATCGTGATTGTTCTTTGGGGACTATCACATTTTTTTAACTCAGCTTTTAGCGCATTGGATGATGCCGCTCGCGAATCATTCAAAACGATTGAGACAGCCGCCATTGTCTCTCAGATTGAGTTAGGAAAAAAGATTTAATTTATTAAGGTCAAGCAACAGCTTGGCCTTTTTATATTATTGAGTTCATGGGGTATAATATTTTTATGAATTTAAGCCGTGTGGTCGAGTACGTATTTTTCTTCGGATTATTATTATTAACCGGTTATGTTGTTTGGAAAATAATCGCTCCTTTTATTAGTGCTTTAGCGCTATCTATAATCATAGTAACTATTTGTTACCCTCTATACCTCAGAATTAAAAAACATGTACCCAAACAAAATAAGTCAGTAGCGGCTTTAATTTCGACTTTATTTGTTTTGTTGGTAATTGTGATTCCAATATTTTTAATCTCTTCACTTGTGGTTGGTGAAATTGTTAATTTTTATCAAGATTTAGATACTGGAGAAATGTCGCTTGATTCAAAATTGACACACCTTGAATCGACTATCCAATCATATATTCCAGGTTTTGAGTTTAATTTATCAGACCAAATAAAAGCTAGTGCTCAATGGCTAACCGGAAATATCGGCGCTATATTTGCTGGCACGGTTTCAACTATCTTTATCTTTTTCATTGCCTTAATTGGTTCCTTTTACTTTTTCCGCGATGGAAAAGATATGCTTAAGCTCTTAATCAAGGCTAGCCCTTTGCCTAACAAAGAAGATGAAATTATTTTTGAGCGGATGGCCAACGCTGTTCGTTCGGTTGCAACTGGGACTGTTTTGGTAGCAATAATTCAGGGTTCCTTAGCCGCCATCGGCTTTACTATCTTCGGTATTGAGCGTTCCATCTTGTGGGGCTCAATGGCTTCAGTTGGAGCCCTAATGCCAGGAATAGGTACAACTATAGTTACAATCCCAGCGGTTATTTATTTATTTTTCACTGGTCAGGTAGTGAATGCTACCGGGTTATTAATCTGGTCAGTTCTAATTGTTGGTTTGGTAGACAATTTAATTGGCCCGTATCTTTTAAGTCGCGGTAATAATTTGCACCCATATATAATTTTGTTATCGGTGCTAGGGGGAATTTCATTATTTGGACCAATTGGCTTTATTATCGGCCCTGTGACAGTTACCTTATTCTTAGTACTGCTAGAAATTTATAGCCAGTATATTGTAAAGGAAAAGCCAGTTGAAGGGACTGAACCGTTTAATATTTAGGTATGGTTAACAGAGATCAGATTGAAACAATTTTAAAGATAAATGGTGTGGTACCTGGTTC
>CAZWXM010000029.1:2008-8688 GCA_964637855.1 uncultured Candidatus Saccharibacteria bacterium
TTAACAGAGATCAGATTGAAACAATTTTAAAGATAAATGGTGTGGTACCTGGTTCAGCGGATGAAAAGATTCGTTCAGTGTTATTGAGTGCTCGCTACAGTAAAGATGAGGTTGATACGGCAATTATGGTTTTGCGTGAAAATACCAAAACTAACTCGACTAGAGTTGACGGCCTACATAAAATTTTTAGAACTGATGAAGGCCTAAGGCCGGAAGAAATTTCGCAATTATTAGGTATTGATGTGGACATTTCAGACAGCATCGCTTCTCGCTCAAAAGGTAGAGAGTTATCAATATTTCAGTACATAATTGTCTGGTCAGCTTCTATCGTACTAGCGATTGCTGGGTTGATGTTTTATATGTACCTGCATGAGGTAGGTTTATTCCACCCAGCTGGAGTTTTGTCTGCCTATAAATGAAAATAACTGATTACGTTTCAATTTTTTTATTTTCAATTTTGTTAATTGCCCTCGGCTCAATAAATTTCTCAGCCGATTTTTCTGCCTTAGCCTATGGGGAAATAAGTAATCGCCAGGAAGTTTTGGAGGCAGAGCACCTTAAGTCAATTGCTGACCAAAGATTGGCCATGATTGAAAGTAATCCAAAAAACATTCTTTTTGTGGGAGATGTTTTGTTGGCCCGCAATGTCGAATCCCTAATGAAAAAATCTGGAGCCGATTACCCTTATCGAGGGGTTAATTTTAATTCTTTGGCACCCAAATATTATTTATTTGCCAATTTTGAAGCGACGATACCAGTTGAGCATAAGCAAACTAAAGTAAATAAAATTAACTTTTCCGTGGCTAAGGATTTTATACCCGCTCTCCGTGGGGCTGGGTTTTCTCATTTGTCATTAGCTAATAATCATAGCTATGATTATGGAGAGGTGGCAGTAACAAATACAATAAGGCTTCTAAAGGAGGACAACTTAGCGCCGTTTGGAAATTTTAAGAATCTTAATGATGATTCTGTGAGCTATGTATCAATTGCGGATTTTAAGGTATCAGTTATAGGAATACATGCTCTACAATCTAAATTTAGCGATGAAGACTTAGTAAGTGTTCTAGACAAGGCAGGTGCCAATAGTGATTTCCAAATTATTTTTGTTCACTGGGGGACTGAATATAGTGAACATAGTGATAAAGAGCAAAGAGCCTTGGCTAAGAGACTAGTCGATTTTGGGGCAGATTTAATCATTGGACATCACCCGCATGTCGTTCAGGAAATTGGGTTAATTGAAGGAGTTCCAGTTTTTTATTCACTCGGTAATTATATTTTTGATCAATACTTTTCTACTGCCGTCCAGACAGGTTTATTACTAAATCTTGACTTTAGTACCGGCCTGAACATAAATCTATTGCCGGTTACAAGCTTGCAGCAGTTGTCGCAGCCAAAATTAATGACCGAAGAACAAAAGCAAAAGTTTTTACTTAAATTGGCTAAAAACAGTGCGCCCGAACTAAAAAATGAGATTCTTAACGGGCAGATTGAATTAAACTTCTTATTTGCAAGTTCATCAAAAATGGCTATTATAGATATATAAATTGTATTTTATGTTTAATAAATTTGAATTAATCGGAGGGGGAATAAGTGTGGCTCTAATGGCGCTGGCGGTTTACATGGTTCAGGCTGAGTCCATTTTCCTTAAGGCTGGTCCAGTTGGTCAGACTTCACAAGTAATTGCGACGGAACAACCAGACGTAGTTATTGTTAATCAAGGTGATGATGTTAACCAAGCTAGAACAGAAGCCTATTTAAAAGCAGCAGATAATAAGGGTAATTTCAAAAGTATGGTAATTGATGACGTTAAAATTGGTACAGGGGCAGAAGTTAAGGCTGGTGATACTGTTTCAGTTCATTACATCGGCACATTACAGAACGGACAAGAATTCGATAACTCACATAAGCGAGGACAGGCTTTTGAATTTACAGTTGGGGGAGGACAAGTAATTAAAGGTTGGGATCAAGGACTAATCGGAATGCAAATTGGCGGTGAAAGAATTTTAGTAATTCCACCTGATATGGCCTATGGAGATCAAGGTATCGGACCAATTCCTGGTGGCGCTACGCTAGTTTTCGCAATTGAACTACTAGAGATTAAGTAAAGAAATAAATTAAAATAAACAAAAGAGATTCATAGCAATCTCTTTTGTTTATTTATTTAAACTGTAGAATACAAACATCTATGTCCTCGCCAATTAAATTCGAAATCATTAAACGTCAAGCTGGCACTTTAGGTCGGGCTGGGGTAATTCATACGCCTCATGGTGACATAGAGACACCAGCATTTGTGGTAGTTGGAACAAAGGGCACGGTTAAGAGTTTGAAGCCCGAGGATATGCATCAATATGTTGGCAATCAAGTAGCTCTGGCCAATACTTATCATCTTTTTCTCCAACCCGGAGATGATGTGGTAAAGGCAGCTGGTGGCTTACATAAGTTCGCCAATTGGAATATGCCGACTATTACTGATAGTGGTGGATTTCAAGTATTTAGTCTGGGAGCAGCCTTTGGTAAAGGAGTGACAAAATTTGCTCAAAATGCGGAAGAGGCAGAAAAGGCAGCTGAAAAAAATGGTCTCAATGTTTACAGTCAGGAATTTGCTTCAGAGCACGGAAAATTGTGTGTGATTGATGAAGAAGGTGTGACTTTTACTTCGCATATTGATGGTTCAATGCACCGCTTTACCGCAGAGCGTTCGATCGAAATCCAGCACAATATCGGCGCGGATATTATCGTAGCTTTTGATGAGTGTACTAGTCCAACGGCTGATAAACAGTATCAGAAGGAGGCAATGGATAGAACTCATCGCTGGGCCAGTCGTTCAATCATGGCCCATAAGCAAAATTATGAAGCACTCAAAAAACAAGGTTTGTACGGTGTAGTGCAAGGGGGTAGGCATTTAGATTTACGAGCCGAGAGCGCTACTGTGCTCGGGAATATGGACTTTGATGGTTTTGGCATTGGCGGTAGTTTTACTAAGGCTGATTTAGGCGAGGCAGTTAAAGTAGTTAACCAAATCTTACCTGAAGATAAGCCACGACATTTACTGGGAATAGGGGAGCCAGAAGATATTATCGAGGGAGTAGCGCTTGGCTGCGATACCTTCGATTGTGTGGCACCGACTAGAATTGCTCGGACCGGTACTATTTATGAACGTACCAATGCCGGACATCAACGTACCAATCTTTTGAATTCTAAGTATCAACGTGATTTTTCTAAGCCAGACGAAAGTTGCGATTGTTATGTTTGTACCAATTACACTAAAGCTTATTTAGCGCACTTATTTAGAAGTAAAGAAATGCTTGGACCACATCTCGCTTCGATTCATAATTTGTATTACATAGTTAATTTCACTAAGCGACTACGCGAGCAAATATTGACAAATTAGCAAAATCTGTCATTGTAGGTGCAGATAAATTAGTTACGAAAGGAGGTAACCAATGAATGTACTACCAAAACTAAAGAAACAAATTAAACTGTTTACTCGTCGGGAAATTATTGTCCAAAAAATGTCAGCTAGATTCGGCTCTGATTCAAATGAGCTAAAACTAGTCATGAAAGCTTGTGATGAATCTTGCACTACTCATCACCGTCGTCTTCGCGACAATGGAGAATCTTTGATTAGTCATGAACGTTCAATGATTGGCATCGCTGATTTTATTGGCGTTAATGACTATCGAGTTTACATAGCGATTTTTCTTCACGACATGCACGAAGATTACCCGCGATTATGGTCTATTCAAAGAATCTTTGAAGACTACGGCGAGTATGTAGCAAAACTGGTAGATGCTTTATCAAAACCTATAAAAGATGAATTCATCACTGATGAAGAATATGATGAAAAAATATTTTATAAAGTTAGATCTGGCGGCTACTGGGCAATGGTAATAAAATGCATAGATAGGCTTCATAACATGATTACTTTGTATGGCAGTAAGGAAAAAGTTGCCAGAAAAGCTAATCAAACTGTTAAGTACGTACTACCTCTTTCAATTGATTGTAATATTTTGACTTATGAACTCTTGGTCGCAACTACTGAACAGGTGCGCAAACACGGTTTAAAATCAAAGTTAATTGAGCATTAGCCAATCGGAGAAGTTTCCGATTGGCTTTTTTTATTTATCTAAGCGCGGTATAGTAAAAGCGTGAAATTTGAACTAAGTACCGAAAAAACCCCCGCTGGAGATCAACCTCAAGCTATAAAAGCTTTGGTGGCGGGAATTAAGGCTGGCCATAGAGCCCAGACGCTTTTAGGTGTGACTGGTTCCGGTAAAACTTTTACCGCGGCTAATGTTATTCAACAGATTCAAAAGCCAACTTTAGTCATAGCCCATAATAAAACTTTGGCCGCTCAGCTAGCGCAGGAGTATCGAGATTTTTTTCCTAATAATGCCGTTCATTATTTCGTATCCTACTACGACTACTATCAGCCAGAGGCCTATATGCCAACTAGTGATACTTATATTGAAAAGGAAGCTCAGATCAATGAGGAAATTGATCGACTCCGTCATGCTTCAACTCAGTCATTGCTAACTCGGAGTGATGTAATTGTAGTAGCGTCCGTATCCTGCATTTATGGTCTGGGATCACCAGTTCAATATGAAAAGGTTCATCGTCGCATTGAAAAAGGCTATGAGACAAATCGAACTGAGATGTTGCGAATCTTAGTCGGAATGTATTTCGAACGCACTAATGCCGATCTTAATCCCGGTCAATTCAGAGCCGTTGGTAATACGATTGAAATTATGCCGACCAACGAGCGAGTGATTTACAGATTGGGTTTCACTAATAATGAGGTAAGTCAGATTACAAAAATCGATAGCATCACTCGAGCAATTATTGAAGAGACTAACGTTTTTTATTTATTTCCAGCTAAGCACTTTGTGACTCCAGAGGCAGAGAGGAAAGTTGCTATGCTGGATATAAAAGCTGAGTTAGATATACAAATCGCTAAATTTAAAAAGGACGGAAAGAATTTGGAAGCAGAAAGATTAAAGCGTCGAACTGATCATGACTTAGCGCTCATGCGTGAGGTGGGTTATTGCAATGGAATAGAAAATTACTCTCGACACTTTGACCGCCGGGCCGAAGGTGAGGCCCCGTATACCTTACTTTCATACTTCCCGCATAAGGAGGATGGAACACCGGATTTTCTGACAATAATCGATGAATCACATGTGACAATTCCGCAATTAAATGGAATGTTTGCCGGTGACCAATCACGTAAAAAGACTCTGATTGATTTCGGTTTTAGACTGCCTAGTGCGGCTGATAATAGACCATTAAGATTTGAGGAGTTTCAAACCCGAGTTGGTCAGCAAATTTATACAACCGCTACTCCAGGTAAATTTGAATATGCGGCTTTAGAAGCTGAAAAACTAAAGCCAGTAGAGCAAATCATTAGACCAACTGGTTTGGTTGACCCTAAAATAGATGTTAGACCAATCGTCGAGAAAGATAATTATCCCGGACAAATAAAAGATTTTATCGCTGATGCAGAAGGGGTAATTGCTTCTGGAGCTAGAGTGCTGGTTACTACGCTCACTAAAAAGATGGCGGAGGATTTGGCTGATTTTCTAGCTGATAAAAAAATTAAAACGAAATACATTCACAGTGATGTAAAAACTATTGAGAGAATTGAAATCCTGACTGATTTTAGACGGGGCGAATTTGATTGTCTGGTGGGAGTAAACTTATTGCGAGAAGGTTTGGATTTACCAGAAGTTGAATTAGTGGCAATTCTAGATGCTGATAAAGAAGGATTTTTGCGCAGCGAGACGGCCTTAATCCAAACTATCGGCCGAGCCGCCAGAAATGTTAACGGTCGGGTAGTTCTTTATGCCGATAATATGACTAATTCACTTATCCAAGCCATCGGCGAGACTCATCGGCGCAGAGAAAAGCAGTTAGCCTATAATAAAGAGCACGGCATCACTCCGACCACTATCGCCAAAGAAATAAAGTCCATTGCTGACCAAATGCGGACTGAACATGATGAAACAGTTGAAACTTTGCTAAAGGTTGACCTAGATCTATATAAAAAGAATCCAAATAAAGTCATTAAAGATAAAAAACGTCAGATGGAAGAGGCGGTATCAATTTTAGATTTTGAGACGGCAGCTATTCTCAGAGATGAGTTAAAGTATCTAGAATCTCTTAAATAATATAAAAGAGTCTAATTGTGAGTTAAGAGGATATTTTGTTAACTCAAGTGTTATTATTTAGCATATGTCTTTACTCACCAACAAAAATATCCTAATCGTAGGAGAAGAGAATTCGCAGATTCAGGATTTGATTGAGAGCTTTAAGGCTCACGGGATGAATGTCATAAAGTCTAGATGTGAAAATTTCCAGAAAGAAATGATAGAGAAGGAAAATATTGACATTGTATTTTTGAATTACTTGCACGGATTAGTTGAATGTAGAGACGTTCTAACGGTTCTTAAAGGTGATATTTTGAGCCGGGTAGTACCAATTTTTGCCCTGGTAGAAGATGATTCGCAGAAAATTCAGGATGTTCTTACCCAAGGAGCAACTGATTTTGTGCTAGCTCAAGAAGAAAATAAATCAATCATTCATAAAATTAAATCGGTTTTTTCTAGTGATGATAGTTTTCTTGGCCATCAAACTATTGATATTTCTCCAATCAAAAATGCTATTACTACAAAAGGAATAAG
>CAZWXM010000030.1:0-5719 GCA_964637855.1 uncultured Candidatus Saccharibacteria bacterium
TAATAAAGACACAATCGTTATGGCTGCAAAGAATCGAGCAGAAATACCGCGATGTGTAATAGATATAATATTCATAAATACGTTTAATAAAACTATTAAATTTCATAACACGCACCCCGAAGTTGTGTGTTATCAATACTCTACTCCTTCGTATAAAAAAAACAAGTTTATGCCACACAAAATAAAATTGGCAATTTTTTGCCAATTTTATACTTTATAATTAGTTAATTTTCTTCAAGAATTTCCTCTTTTTGGACTGGTCGGTAGTAAATCGTACTAACTACTTTATTTCTTTTATCAGTAAACGTGAATTCCATTTCTACCGAGCCAGATTGCTCAACTCTGATATTTTTTGTGACAGATTCAATTTTAAGATTATAGGTATTACCAACTTCATCTGTTTCCTCATTTCTATAATATAAATTTGAGTATCTTCTTTTTCCGCCACAAGTAACTCTATTCTTTTCAGTGGTAGATATTGATAGACCACCGCCCTCACATCTAACAACTAGATTAACCTTTTGAATATCCTTATGCGGGAAACTTAATAAAACTTCCTGCACATGATAAATCTTATCGTCCCATTCATAGGTCCATTCATAACGATCGTAAATTTTTACCAAGTCCGAAAATTCAACTTCCGTTTTAAAGGGAAGCTCAAGCTCCGTTTCTAGTACACAGCCGTCAAACCGACAAGCAAAAATCATAAGCTCCACTTCACCAGAGTTTTCAGTGGCTGAAACCTGTACTGGCAAAGTAAAAGTTTTTATTCCATCGTTCAAGTCAGTATCATAAACCCAAGTTTGTGATTCACAAGTAGTATTATTGTAAAAAATCGGACTAAGTTCATTATCACGACAATCGGTCATGATTAAGATTTGTCTAACTCCGCTATCAGTTTCTAAAATGAGATTAGCTTCTTTTTCAACATACAAAGTTGGTGCTGAATCTTCAGCTACTCTTAAAAAGAAATCACTTGACCGATTCTCATCCGGTTCGGTAATTATGTTAGTTTTATTAAAATCAAATCTGTCTTTGACAATTAATTGTAAATTTCCGATTTGTTCTAATAATTTATTTATTGTTTCGGTTTTTGATTCACTAGCTGACACACTAACTGGCACCGCTGCGAGCAAAATTGCGAGGAAGAAGATTGGGATTAAGTTTGAATTAGCTTTTAACATATAGTTTTATTATTTTTTGAATACTACTCAAGAATGATTACTTGTCAAAATAGATTTTAATTTGACCCCCAAATGTTGAACAAATCATTATTGTAAAAAGCTGATAATATCCAGACCCAGTTTTGATCGAAATAGACGTCTTGATGGCCCCAATAACCTTCCGGATTATAAACCGCTGCAATATTTGTAATGTAATGCTCTCTAGCTACCGCACCATCGGTTACAAAAGTTAATGGTAAGGCGTAGCTAGAGGTTATTGCTAGCGATGTATCAGTCGATAGATAAGCTCCAGTCACTGGATTAATTGCAGTTGGAATATTTTTATTATCTACTACAGTTTCTAGATATTCACCTGTTCGAGTTAAATAATTTTCAGCACTTTGGTTATTAAACCAAGCATAATCAAGCCATACTCGCCAAAATACTCGAAAAGCATCATAACTAGATTCATTGGCATAAGATCCAAAGTATGGTGAAGCGTCTAAGGCTTGTCCGGTTTTATCATTTATTATATACCAATTTTTAATTAGCGGCGTTCGGTTTTGACTGGTTAGATTAGCTAGGATTTTATAACTATCATCAGCCAACTTATTCCAGTTATTTTCAGAATCAACTTCAGCAAAAATTCTATAGTGCGCTGGTGACATATATGACGGGTTAAACAATAGTCCTTCAGACACTTGTGACTGCTCAATATTGGATGAAATTAAGTAATAAGTACCATTTATATCAACGACTGACCGTTTCCAAATATCAGCAATGATTTCTTTAGCATCTACCAAATAGCTTTCGTCACCAAAGTTTTTATAAGCAAACAACAACGCCAAAGCAATATCAACATCAGCATCAGCCGCATTAGCCGAATCAACCAATTCATCATTAGCCCACTGCCAAGAAATTAGTTTATCTTCTAATCGGTGTTGCAAGTGATGCTTCGTCCAGAGCCAAACCCCCTTAAACGTATCGTGGTCATTCATCCAGACTGAACGCAGCATGGCGTAAGACTGACCTTCAGACGTAGTATTTTCAGTATTAGGGTCAATTACTTGTCCGTAGGAAAAGATAAAGTTTTCTTTGTAGAATTTCCAAGAGTTTGCCAACTCAACTCCGGTCTGACTATTAATGTCATACAACATAGACCAGTCACCGTTGGTGGTTACGCGTTTTTGTTCATCAATAAATGAAGTTGAATCTTCAAACCATTTCACTTTTGGCAAGGAATTTTCAAACGCTTGGCTAACGATATCGTTTTCATCAAAATTATCAATTTGCTTAAGCATTTCGTGAGTTAATAATAAATAGTCAAAATTCTTCCAATTATTATCGTACTTATCATCTCTGATTTCTGGATCACGACTAATTTTATAAAACCACTCCGCGTTATCAAAAACCTTATCATTTATGTAATTAGGGTCATTTAGTTCAACATACATAGCCACATCTATCAAGATGTCGGTATTTTCTGGTAGGTTTTCTTTTACCCACTTAACAGCGGCAATTTGGTTTTTAGTTTCATCAACGTACAAATATTTTTGGTCTAGGGCAAAATTGTAATAAATAACCAAAGCCCCGGTAATTAAAATTAGAATAGTTGGTTTAACGGCCTTACTAAATTTCTCCCATTTAATGATAATTAAGTATTTAACAAAAAATTCATTCATGTTTTTTATACAGCCGTTAACTATCAGAGCAAACAAAATACTAATGAAAGGCAGCATTGGGACAAAGTAAAAGTTAATGACAATCCCCCCTCGAATTAAGAAAATAATGTAAAACAAATTCATCAATACAAAGAATCGATACCAAGTATTTTTTACAAAAAAGAATGTAAGAGCTCCAACAAAAATCGTTAGTACCGAGATTAAAACTAGTAGCGGGTCTTTTAAAAACCATTCGTTGTAAGCATTCATCAAATCACTTCCCCGTTCATAAAATGCCAACGCTTCCCCTCGGGACATTTGAAATGAGATCGTCTCCCAGAAACTCACATGTGGCTTACTCGAAGCAAACATTGGCGGTAAAAGCTCGTCCTTAATAGCAGCGTAAATAAAGTAAAAACTAGTAACAACAGCGCTAAGGCTTAACCAAGTAAAAGTTCTGAATATCTTATGAGTTTTTTCCTTTAAAGCTAAAAGTAAAAACAACATTGGCAGACCAAACATTACAGCAGTAATTTTAGTTAGGAAGGCTAAGGCAAAGAAAACTCCTGAGGCGGCGTAACGTCTTAATGATAATTGACTTGGTAAAAGCACAACAATTGATAGCAGCAGCCATAAAACTTGCACGTTATCCAAAAGGACTCGGCGAGTAAAATATATGGCAAGCGGCGAACTTGAATAAACCACCACCGCTAAAGTGGCCGCTAAAGCAGATTTAGTCAGTTTATTTACAATATGAAAGACTAAAACTGAATTGACAATAAATAGTAGCCACATCAAAACTCGGGCCGTATCAATTGAGTTACCAAAAGTAAAATAGGAATCTGGTAATAATGAATACCAAGCTGAAATTACAAGCCAAGCAACCGGAGGATGATCGTACCAATACGTGTATGGTGAGAGTGAATCTTGCGTTATAACCGACCAAGCTTGTGAAGTGTAGGTCCCCTCATCACTTTCGTAGTAAGGATACTTAGTGAGATTAAACCCATGTAAATAGGCGACATAGGAAATTAGAAGCACCAGCAAAATGGCTACTCGATATTTATAAATCCCAGAAAATACTTTTTTCATAAATTAAGCTATTTCACTTACTACTTTTCGGTGAGCGTTTATATGCTCGGTTTTTTCCCAAGAAGTATGCTGTTTGTATTGTCTAACCATCGCCCTAAACGAACTGTAACTCAAAGCTAATTGATAAGGAATAAACCAGAATATTGTCTTTGGAATCAACCACACTGACCACTTCTTTTTGTAAATTTTTGTAAATTCATATAAAGCTACGTTTTGGACCACTAAAAATACTCCTAGTAATAAAATCGGGGCGATATTTATAATTGTCAGCACTGGGTGAGTCTTTATAAAGAAAGAGAGAATGAATGAGATTGGAATGTATAAGAATAAAAAAGCATGCACTCGTGGCCAACCCAAAACATACCAAATCAAAGCCCATTTCTTGAGTCCGAAATTTTTAATATCTTCTACTACATTTCTTTTTTCTAAGATTTGCAAAAAGCCCTGTGACCAACGGGTTCGCTGTTTTATAAAACTAGCTAGCGTTGGCGGCGCTTCCTCCTGAGTTGCGTGTTTTGCATCATAAACCACCCGGATATTTGCTCCATGCATAGAAAGTCTAATGCCAATATCTGCGTCCTCGGTGAGACCGAACATGTCCCAACCGCCAATTTCTTTAACCATATTTGTGTCAAAGAAAACGGTGTTCCCGCCCAAAGGAATTACTCCTTGTTTTTCATAGAAGTGTAAGGCGGAACTAAACCATAAGAAATATTCCAGCACGTTAAACATTGAGTACCAGTTGGTATCATAATTCATCAACTGCACTCCGGATTGAACTACATCGGCTCCGTCGCGGAGCATGACGGTATTTACGACATTGTAAATATCCTTGTTTGGTTCATCCTCAGCGTCAAAAATACAAATTACTTCATTATTAGCGATTTCTAAGGCTGCATTTAAATGATGGGGTTTATTAAAGGGCTCGCCCGAAATCAATTGAATTTTTATATTCTTTTTGTTTATTTCTCTAATTGCTTTTTCGGCTGCAAAAATAGTCTCCGTGTCAGTATCACGCAAAACTACTAAAGTTTCTTTCAGTTCTTCTGGGTAATCAATATCACTTACCGCCTTAATAGTATAAGGAATTACTTCAGCTTCATTTAGAGCCGGTACTACTGCAGTAAACGACTTAGCTGGAGTGAAGAAAGTTTTTGGTGAAGCATTTTCTTGCATGCGCTCAGGATGATCCCAAGCATAAATTAAAATGTAAGTCGTATATAAAAGTTGTGCGCAAAGAAAAATTGAGATTGAAAGTAATAATACTTCAATAAAGTTGCTGGTGAACGTATATAAATAGCCTAGGCTTATAAACACCCCTAGAGTTACTAATAAATTTTTTGAGTTATTAATAATAAACCGCGTTGGAATATAAAGATATT
The DNA here is from genome assembly GCA_964637855.1 of uncultured Candidatus Saccharibacteria bacterium. Lineage (GTDB taxonomy): Bacteria > Patescibacteriota > Minisyncoccia > Phycocordibacterales > UBA918 > OLB19. The sequence continues at coordinate 5,299 of CAZWXM010000030.1, forward strand.
TTAATACTGAATACTCAGGGGTTTGGTACATCAATTTAATCAAGTGTTTAATATAACGAAAACCTTCTTTTAGTGAAGCTTTGGATTCATTAAATGCTCTTTTTCTCATCACAAATGGTACATCGACTGCTTTAATTTCCGGAATGCGCGCCAACATTTCCACCAGCATTTTAAAACCAATCGGATTCAATTCCTTACCAGTAAACAGACTTTTATAAGCCATGAAGAAGCCCGTCATTGGATCAGTGGTCTTTTTTGTTAGAGGTAATAAAAACCAAGATAAATAACTAGAACCTCTCGATACAAGTTTTCGATAATTGTTAGACAGGCCTTCAGAACTGCCATCCTCTACCATTCTTGAAGCCACCACAAAATTGACTTCTTCAGCCTCAATCGCTGAGTACATTCGTAAAATTGCCTC
>CAZWXM010000030.1:5819-8585 GCA_964637855.1 uncultured Candidatus Saccharibacteria bacterium
TTATTTCTCTCATTAAATGTCGGTAAGACAATAGATAAGTGTGGCTGACTCATAAACTCTAAACTTGAAATTATTCAGCTCTAAGAAAATCGGCTAGCTTTTTAGCTACTTTTTTACCATCACGAATCGCAAAGTTGGTTCCTCTATCATCTGGGTAAATTTGCGAAAAGTTTGCTAGGTACAAACCAGTGATTGGAGTTTCAAATGGCACTAGCTTATTTTCTTCATAGCCAATATCAACGATATGTTGTGCATCTTTAAATTTAGATAGTTTTAGTTCTTGAATTTGATTCAAATCCAAATCAGGGAACATTACTCTTAGTCCTTCTTTCCATTCCCCAATCACATCGCAGTCATCCTTCATATATCGATGTTCTCTTGGTACATATGCACCTACGAAGTAAACATTAGAACCACCAAATTGTTCCTTACCAGCCAAAGCCGAAGTACTTAGTAAAGTTAGGAATGGCACTCGGTCATCTTTAATGTTGTACCAAAAAGTCTTAGTAATTTCTTGTGTAGTTCTAAAAACCATCACTACGGCATCAAGATAATTAACACTATTAAGTTTGCTTAAATAATCTGCTGAAACTTCCTTATTGTTTTCTGAGATTAGTTTGGCAAACACTGGTGATGGTGTAGTTGACACCACCCCAGCAAATTCAAAAGTCTCTCCGTTGATAGTGGTAATTGATATCAAACCAGTAGTCTCATTCTTAATAATACTTTTAATACCAGTGTTTAACTTAATTTCAGTTTGGTACTTATCTAGCTCAGCAGTCAGAGCATCAACCACTACTCTAAAGCCCCCTTTAGGATAACCAAGTTTTTCACCACTAAAATCTTTGTTTTGTGAGCGAGCTCGGATATTCAAACGACCCCACAGCCATGACATTGTGATTTTATCGTAGTAAATATTAAACTTACCTCTAAGCAAAGGTTCCCAAATTTCTTTAGTGACTGATTCCCCCATCCACTTATTAAGCCAATCGTAAGCGGTAATCGTTGATAGCGGTCTCCAGTTCTTAACCTTCTTAAGATATAAACTAACGACTCCAAGTCGAATTCGATTAATAAATGACAACGGCGTAAAACGGATTAAGTCAATTGGAGTTGTAAACGGATAATGTTTGCCGTGATAAAAATATTTAATTGCGCTAGGATAAAAGCCAATTTTATCTCTAAAACCTAGTTCTTCGGCCAGTTTTAGTAAATCCTCATCTGACTGATACAAAAAGTGATAAGCACGCTCAATTGGGTATCCACCCAAATCAAATGATGAAGCTAGTCCACCTAAATGATCGCTAAATTCAAAAACAGTCACCTTATGTCCTGCCTTAGCCAACTCAAAAGCAGCGGTTAAGCCTGTGAAACCGCCTCCAATTACTGCCACTTTTTTTCCCGCTAAATTTTGATTGCTTGTTTCCATAATAAAAATTTATTATTAGTAATTAATTTGCATCGCCTTTAAATGAACTGAAGGTGATTTTCTTGTTCAAGATATACTGCACAATAAAAATTATTGGCAAAGAAATAATTTTTATTAAGTTACCGTCATAACCCTTAACCTCAGTAAAAATATAAAGTAATGCCAAACTTATGAGTAACCCCACCCCACTTACCAAAGAATATGACAGTAAGCGCAAAAAGGTGTTGCCTTTAACCTGAAAATTGTAAACTTTATTTAAGGTAAAAGCATAAACTGTTGCAACAGCAATCGAGATTGAAGTTGAAAGTAAAGCTGGTAAATCAAAAATATTGAACAACACAATATAAATTGACACATCAATTCCAGACGCAGTAATACCAATAAAAAAGTATTTGATTAAAGTCGAGTATTTAGTAAAGATTTCTTTCATAGTGTTTATAAAGTAAGTGCTTAATTACTGTGTTTAGAATAAAAACACTTTCAGTCAGAAAGTTTTTATTTAAGTCTGGGAGAAACAGTCGTTAAGTTGCACGTAACCTAACCTAATAATACAAATTTGTCAAGGGCTAGACTGTTTAAACAGTTATCTCATCTGTTATCTCAATCTATAAGGCAAAAATTTTATACTCTTGTAATTTGTCTAAAAGTGTGGTATGTATACGGAAAAGAAAACCGTCCTACCAATCATTTAATTTAAAATTTATGAAAATTGCGATTACATCTGCTTATGCCAATCCCCTTCACCCTGGGCATGTTGAATGTTTTGAGCTTTCAAAACAGATTGCTGACGAGCTGTGGGTAATAGTAAATAGTGATTTACAAGCCAAATTAAAACGCGGAACCGAAAGTTTCCAAGACGAGGTTTTTAGAACTAGATTAGTTTCATCTCTAAAGCCAGTTGACCGAACCGTCCTTTCCATTGATACCGATGGAACAGTTTGTAAAACCTTACAAATGCTTTTAGCTGAAATTGAAAGTCGCACTGATATTAGCGAAGTTATATTTACTAAAGGAGGTGACCGCTTTGCTTCAGAAATCCCAGAAGCCAAAATATTAGCTGAACATGGAGTAAAAATTGTAGACAGTTTGGGAGCAAAAATTTACAGCAGTTCGTCTTATGTTAAAAGAGTAGCTAATAGTACCGATAGTGCCAAACTCGAGACTGAGCTAGCAAATATCCCTAAAGAAATTCAGGAACAGGAATATATTGAGATTGGTTACCGACCATGGGGAGTATATTATGTTTTGGAAGATAAACCTGATTATAAAGTTAAAAAGATTATTGTAACGGAAGGACAAAGACTTAGTCTCCAAAGTCATAAACATCGCAGTGAGCA
>CAZWXM010000031.1:0-4972 GCA_964637855.1 uncultured Candidatus Saccharibacteria bacterium
GGTCAGACCTTTAATTACGGTAGAAGATACTACTTATGTAGCTGAACCCGTAGTGGAAAATGACATAGCTCGAGAAACTAATAAATTAATTACTGATAACGAAGCGGAAATAAACAAATTACTTCAATTGTATGCCACAGCTAGACAGTCTGGTAATCAAATATTAATTGAATCAGCCCAAGAATCAATCCAACAAAAACGAGAGGATATAATTTTTAATATTCTACAAGACCAGAGCACAAGAGATATCGCTGATGAGATTGATGCGGAATTAGAAAAAATTGTTTCTGGCCTCGAAGCTAAAGTTGATAGCTTTGAGCAAATTAGAAAAGACCGGAGTGAAGGTATTACTGCTAAAGATACTGACAGTGATGGTATTTCAGATTTCGATGAAGTAAATATTTATGCCACTGACCCAGAATCATCAGACTCCGATAAGGACGGGGTTATTGATGGTATTGAGCTCGTTAAGGGCTTTAATCCCCTTGATTCATCATCAGAAGCGGTAATTGAATTTAAATCACCTCAGCAGTCAGTGGGCTTAGTTAGAAATGACTTAATGGAGATTGATAACGTTGTGCCGATTGTTGAGGTTGGATCAGACGATAATGGTCAAATTGTTAAAGCCGAAATTTCCGGTAAGGCCTTACCAAACAGTTTTGTTACGCTCTTTATTTTCAGTTCTCCAACAGTAGTGACAATAAAAACTGATGCTGATGGCTCCTTTGCATATACTTTTAACAAAGAACTTGAAGACGGCCAGCATGAAATTTATGTTGCCATTACTGATAATACCGGTGAAATTATTGCTCAAAGTAGTCCTTTTAGTTTCATTAAACAAGCGCAAGCGTTTACACCAGTTGATGCTGAAAAAGAGGAAATAACTACACCGGCCAATGCGGATGACCAAATATCAAAAGATACTATAAATGTCGTTGGAATTGGAATTCTTGCTTTAGGTCTCATTTTAATCATGCTCGGAGTCAGTCTACGCTTTAAAAGTGAAGTTGTAGTTAAGAGCGATAATTTTATTGACGCTACATGATTTCGAGAATATTGCACATACTTCAAGACGGAATTGGGGTTATGCGGGCAAATTCAAAATTAGTCCTAGTGGGTATTTTAGTTTTCGTTTTTCCGTTGCTTTTTCTATGGGTAACACAAAACTTTTTTAATACGGCTGACCACAATATTGATACTGCCGAAAAGCAAAGAGTGAGTTTATTACACGATTCGCTAGCGGCAATTTTAATTAATTCGACTGAGCCAATTCCCATCATTGAAAAATTGATTAATAAATTTATTTTTGAAAATCCTGACATTACAAAAATCAGATTAGTAGAAAGAGACACTACCGGTTTTAAAATAATTTACAGTCAGGAACCAACACTAATTGGTACCTATGAAAAATCTGATCAACTATACAGAAGTCTACCCTTAAGCGGTTCAGAAGATTCGTTTATTTACGAAACCTACATTAATAACGTTAGAACGTGGCAAGCTTTCCGTAGTGTACAAATGTCAGATAGAGAGCTATTTATTTTTTCGGAGCATTCTTTTAGATTAGTAGACTCTGTCATGGCAGCGCGTAAGCAACAGTCATATCTAGCGCTGTCGGTCATCTTCGTATTTTTAATCATCTTAGCTTACTGGCTTAATCGGCAAGTCCATTGGCATAATGAGTATAAAAAACTCACTGTTAGACTTGAAGAACAGGATATGTTTACTAAAATGATTGCTCATGAGTTTCGTTCTCCACTAACCGCTATTAAAGGTTATGCTAGTTTATTAGCTGATTCCAAAAATTTAAGTACCGACGAGGTTAGGTTTGCCAATAATATAACTGGCTCAGCCCACAGGTTAGTTGCTTTAGTAAGTGACTTCCTGGAGGTTGCTCGGCTACAAGCCGGAGCAATTTCTATCAAAAAGGAGTTGATTGATATTAACCCAATTCTCACTAAGGTTGTTAATGAATTAGAAACCTTAGCGAACAAAAAGGGGTTAACTTTGAAATATCTTACTACCGATATACCAGTAATGTTAAATACCGACGCCAATCGTTTAACTCAAGTTTTAAATAATATTGTTAGTAATGCTATCAAATACACCGATGAAGGCTCTATCGAAATTGAAGCCTCCAATCAAGCCCGCGAAGTCGTAATTGTAATTAAAGACACCGGTACTGGTATTAGCGCCGAAGACCAACAAAGACTTTTTTCTCAATTTACTCGAGTGGGTGGCGTAGATAAAACCTCAATTTCTGGTACTGGTCTTGGAATGTGGATTACCAGAGAATTGGTCACATTACTTGGTGGTTCAATTGGAGTTGAATCAATTAAAAATATTGGCACACATGTGGTCATTGTTTTTAAGGCCTAAATTGCGATTAAGAGCTTTATCAGTATAATAAGCTATACATACCTTCACCCTCAAGTGGAGTTAATATGCTATGACTAAACCAATAAAAAAAACAAAAACTAGCTGGGAAGAACCAGAAGAAAACAAGTCTGCCAAGATAACGGTTCGTGGCGCCCGGACGCATAATCTTAAAAATATTAATGTCGAGATGCCGAGAGGAAAAATGATTGCTATCACTGGTCCTTCAGGCTCAGGTAAGTCGTCATTGGCCTTCGATACTATTTTTGCTGAAGGACAACGACGCTATGTTGAATCACTATCACCCTATGCCCGACAGTTTTTAAATAAAATGCAAAAGCCAGACGTTGATGAAATCTCTGGCCTTTCGCCAGCCATCTCAATTGACCAAAAATCGGCTTCTAGAAATCCGCGCTCAACGGTAGCAACAATTACCGAGATTTATGATTATTTAAGAATTGTCTACGCACGGATTGGTCAACCATATTGTCTAGACGTCGATGTCGCTATTCAAAAACTTTCCCAAGATGAAATTTTAGGTATTGTTTTGAAATCCATTCAGGATAAGGAAGTAAAAGAAGCCACGAAGAAGCAAACTTCTAGCGTCATGGGGATTGAAGTTTCTAAGGGGCGAGTAGCGATTTTCGCACCGGTAGTAGTGGGCAGAAAAGGCGAATACTATCAATTACTGTATGACTTACTTGGTAAAGGCTATGAGACGGTAAAAATTGATGGTGAAATTAAGCAACTCCGAGATAAAATTATTCTGACCAAAACCAAACGACATGACATTGATGTTTTAATAGATGAAATATATGTCAGTGAATTTTCAAGCGACCCTAAAGGCTCAAAGGAGAGATTATCTGAAGCGGTTGAATTAGCTCTGACTGTTGCCAATGGTTTAGTTAAGATTGAAAGCCCGGATGGTCATGAGCGAACCTTATCGGCAAAGTTTATTTGTCCGATTGATGGTTCGTCTTTCCCTGAAGTTGAGCCAAGATTATTTTCTTTTAATTCCCCTTACGGTGCTTGTCCTGAGTGTAACGGTCTGGGGGTAGTTGGCATATTTCAAAATGACGAATGTCCAGTCTGTAAAGGTGCTCGTTTAAGACCAGAGGCGCTAAGAGTTTATCTCGGTGGCGATGGCAAAAGAAATCTCGGTACTAATATCGTTGACTTTACCAACATGACGGTAGCTGAAGCCGTGGATTTTGTTTCTAATTTAAAATTATCTAAAAAGGATCAAGACATTGCTTGGCCAGCATTACGCGAAGTAATCGAAAGATTAGATTTTATGATGGATGTAGGAATTGAATATCTGACTTTAAACCGGCGGGCCAATACCTTATCAGGTGGTGAGGCTCAGCGTATTCGATTAGCCTCACAACTTGGTTCAGGCTTAGTGGGGGCTTTATATGTGCTTGATGAACCGACAATTGGATTACACCAAAGAGATAACGACAAATTAATTAAAACCTTAGTTGAATTACGGGATTTAGGAAATACCATTATCATCGTTGAACATGACGAAGATACTATCAGAGCTTCAGATTACTTAATTGACATCGGCCCAGGAGCCGGAATTCATGGTGGTGAAGTAATTGTTTCAGATTACATGGAGAAATTACTGTCTGCTAAAAACAATGATTCTAAGTCAGTGACTCTAGATTATCTGCGCGGTGATAGAGTGATTGAAGTACCAGAGCGTCGAACTAGTGAAAAAGGGAAAATCCAAATCAAAGGTGGTAAGGCCTTTAATATTAAAAATCTTAATGTCGATATTCCTTTAGGAAAGTTGGTTTGTGTAACTGGTGTATCAGGTTCTGGAAAATCAACCTTCATGTATGAAATTGTTGATAAAAATCTAAAGGCTCGACTAGAGAAAAGACATCGTAGTCCAAAGACTTACAACTGCACCACCTTTACTGGTACGGAATATTTAGGCCGCTCCATTCTAATTGATCAATCTCCAATTGGACGTACGCCGCGTAGTAACCCAGCGACTTATACAGGGGCCTTTACCCACATTCGTGATTTATTTGCTGCCTCGGGGGAAGCTAGAGCCAGAGGCTGGAAGCCAGGAAGATTCAGTTTTAACGTTAAAGGCGGGCGTTGTGAAGCTTGTCAGGGAAATGGTGTGATAGCGGTTGAAATGCACTTCTTGCCAACGGTTTTTGTAACTTGTGATGTTTGTGATGGAAAGCGCTTTACTAGCGAAACTCTAGAAGTTTATTACAAAGGCAAGAATATTCATGAAGTCCTAAACATGACAATTGAGGACGCACATACTTTCTTCATTGATGTGCCAGCTATACAGGAACGATTAAAATCCTTAAACGAGGTAGGGTTAAGTTACTTACAGCTTGGTCAAAGTGCTACCACACTATCAGGTGGAGAAGCCCAACGCGTTAAAATTGCCTCTGAACTTTATCGACCACATACACAAAAGACTATTTATCTACTGGACGAACCAACGATTGGACTTCACTACGATGATGTTAAAAAACTGATTGAAATTTTGCAGCAGTTAGTTAATCAAGGAAATACTGTCATGGTGATTGAACACAATCTAGATTTAGTTAAAAGTGCTGATTAT
>CAZWXM010000031.1:5072-8447 GCA_964637855.1 uncultured Candidatus Saccharibacteria bacterium
AAATACTGTCATGGTGATTGAACACAATCTAGATTTAGTTAAAAGTGCTGATTATATAATTGATATCGGACCGGAAGGTGGAACTGGGGGTGGACAAATCGTCGCTAAAGGTACTCCTGAAGAAGTAGCTAATAACTCAAAATCACACACTGGGAAATACCTCAAGAACGTACTCTAGAGAGTTGAAACAATTGATTATGTTAAAAACTGATTTAACAAAACTAAACCTACCAGATAAGCCTGGTGTTTATTACTTCATGGGTCAACGAAAAAGAATTCTTTACATCGGTAAGGCTACTTCTTTGAAAAATCGAGTGCGATCATATTTTGTTGATGATTTAATCGAGAAACGTTCGCCCTTAATTGAAAAAATGGTAAACGAAGCAGTCACTGTTGAGTGCACCGTCACTGACAGTGTACTTGAGGCTCTAATTCTCGAGACTAATCTAATCAGAAGCCATAAACCGCTCTACAATACAAAAAGTAAAGATGATAAGAGCTACAATCATCTAATTATTACTAAAGAGGAGTTCCCAAGAGTGTTAGTAGTTAGAGGTAAAGATCTCGCCACAAAATTTACCAAAGAAAAAATCAAATATCACTTTGGGCCTTTTCCGAGCGGGCAACTATTTAAAGAGGCTTTGCGAATTATCAGAAAGTTGTTTCACTTTTACGATACCAACATCCCGATTGGAAAAGAAAAAAGCAAAATGGCTAAAGGTAAAATTGATTTTAATCGCCAGATTGGTCTCTACCCAGGCAATCAATCAAAAGTTGAATATGCTAAAACCATCAGACAACTTAAACTATTTTTCGAAGGTAAAAAACACCAACTTATAAAGGAACTGGAAAAAGACATGATGAGTCTAGCCAAAGTTGAAAAATTTGAAGAAGCTAATGTTATAAAAAAGCGAATTTTTGCCCTTAATCATATTCAGGACATTGCGCTCATAAAGAGTGACTCAAGAATTTATCGTGACACAAAACACATTAGAATTGAAGCTTATGATATAGCTCACTTAGGAGGAAAGGATATGGTGGGTGTAATGACAGTTGTAGAAAGTGGGGAAGTTAGACCATCTGAGTACCGAAAATTTAATATCAAAAATTTCACCAAGGCAAATGATCCGGGTGCATTGAAGGAGGTTTTAAATCGCAGGTTAAAGCATCCAGAATGGCCGTTACCGCAGTTTATTGTCGTTGATGGTAGTTTAGCTCAAAAGAACGCCTTGGAGAGCGTTTTGCGAGTCTCATCATTAATAATCCCAGTAGTCGGGGTAGTTAAAGATGAACACCATAAGCCCATCAGACTGATTGGCCAAAAAGAAATTTTGGAACTGTATAAGGAATCAATTCTTCTTGCTAATGCTGAATCTCACCGCTTTGCCATTAGTTTTCATCGTTCTAAACGTAAACTCAAAATTAAATAAATTTTTAATGTATAATTAAGTAATCATGAAAAGAGTTGCTGTTCTTAGAGGTGGTCATAGCGATGTATATGGGATTTCTATGCTGTCTGGCAGCGCTGTTTTAGAAGCTTTAAAAAAGCTTAACTATCCTTACAAAGACATTGTTATTACCAAAAAAGGCGAATGGCTAGAAGGTGGTTTTGTTAGGCCAGTTCAGGCAGCGCTAGAGGGGATAGATGTAGTTTTTATTGCTTTGCACGGTGAGTTTGGCGAAGATGGCCAAATCCAAAAAATTCTTCAACTGCACAACATTCCTTTTACTGGTAGTAAATCTCTATCTTCAGCGATTGGATTTAATAAAGAACTAACTAAGCGAACCCTAAAAGAAAGCGGTATTAATTTACCAAAACATCGAATACTAAATAGGCTGGAAGTTGGTGCTCTAGCTAAACAGAATCTGCTAGATGAGGAACTCGCAAATATCTTCAATGAAGTTAGTGACGAATTGTTTGTAAAACCAGTTACTAGCGGTTCGTCGACTGGAATTCGTTATGTTCCCAATAAAGAAACTCTTAAGACGGCTATTAATGAAGTTTTAGCTAACTACGAGCAGGTTATGGTTGAGGAGTTTATTCGCGGTAAAGAAGCAGCGGTCGGAGTTCTAAATAATTTCAGAAATGAATCTCTCTACACCTTACCGGTAGTAGAAATAATTCCTAAAAATGGAGAGAGCCACCTAACTAAAGCGGAAAAAATTATGGGAGAAACTAATCAGGTCGTTCCTGGTCGGTTTACCTATCATGAAAAGTCAATGTTAGCTGAAGCGGCTAGCTTGGTGCATAAAATTATAGACTGTAAAGATTATTCTCGAAGTGATTTTATTGTTAGAAATGGGGAAGTGTATTTCCTTGAAGTTAACACCTTACCCGGCCTGACCAATGAATCATTGTTTCCTAAAGCCGCTGCCTCAATCGGACTAGATTTTACACAGTTAGTTGAACACTTATTGAATTCTGCTTATTCCCATTAATCTAGGTTTATTTCTTGACTTTGCTTGTCTAGAACAGTATTATGGTGCGCACTTGGCCCATTAAGGGCTCGTAGCTCATCTGGTAGAGCGCCTCATTTGCACTGAGGAGGTAGCGGGTTCAAGTCCTGTCGAGTCCACCATTAAAACACCCTAGGGTGTTTTTTGCTTAGATATGAATCAATCTATAACCAACTACGGAGTCGATGTCGCCATCACACGCACGGATGATTTGGATAAAGTAATGCTTTCTGAAATAGAGCACTGGCTTGCGCCTAAAATTTTAGATATTGGTTCCGGCGCTGGTGGTCAAGCTATTAGATTAGCTAAAAAAGGGGCCATTGTAACCGCTGTTGATATTTGTGATTTCAACAATGAAATATCGTCACTAATGATAAACAATAGTTTGGCTAGTGAATCAATTACTTTTATCCAGGCTAACATTATAGATATAATATCAGGCTTTGAAACCAATAGTTTTAACGCGGCCTATTTACAGCGAATGCTTCATTATTTACCATATCAAGAAGCGAAAACTGTACTAACTGAATTAAGAAGGATTGTAAACGGGAAGTTGTACCTATCAATCACTGGCCTTCATAGCGACATTGGTAGAGATTATGACGATAAAAATAAGTCCATCACTGAAAGATTCTGTTATTTAAGCGAGCTAGATTCAAAAACTTTTAGCATTAATCAACCACTTTGCTTATACACTGAGCCAGAGGCCAAAGAGTTGCTTATTGCTAGCGGTTGGCAAATCGAAAAAGTCTGGGTGTCAGCCTTCGGAAATATTAAAGTAATTTGTAGCTAGAGCTGATTTCATGATAATATTTCGCCAACAAAATTATTGGTAAATAATTTTGGGCTCTTAGCTCATCCGGTAGAGCGCTTCCATGGCATGGAAGAGGCGAGCGGTTCAAGTCCGCTAGAGTCCAC
>CAZWXM010000032.1:0-8277 GCA_964637855.1 uncultured Candidatus Saccharibacteria bacterium
TCACCGCCAACAACCTTCTAGTTGGCAACGGTACAGGTAACATTACCTTCATCGCTCCCAGCACCTCCGGCAACGTCCTAACTTCCAACGGCACCACCTGGAGTAGCGCCGCGCCAGCTGTCCGTACTGTCTTCAATCAAAGTACCGCCAACCAAGGGGCAGGCTTTGCGTCCGATACTTATGTCACTGGCTCCTCGGTCGCCATTCCTGCCACTGGACTAAGAGTCGGAACTCGCTACCACATGATATTTGAAGTTTCTAAAACAGCGGCTGGTACCGCGGCACCAGTACTTAATATCCGCTTTGGAACCAACGGCACAACGGCTGACACTGCTCGTTGTACTCTCACCTTCTCGGCCCAGACCGCCGCGACCGACACTGGTACCTTTGAAGTTTGGGTGAACTTTAGAACCGTTGGTTCTGGTACTTCGGCTGTCATGCAGTGTGTTGGTCAACGTCGACACGGCGCTTCAATCACTGGTTTTGGTACGCTAGTCGCCCAAACCATCAAGGCTACCTCAGCTGGTTTTAATAGTACGGTCGCCAGCAGCATCATTGGTGTCAGTGCCAACGGTGGAGCTTCTGCTTCTTGGACCATTTCACTGGTGCGAGCCGAACTGGAAAACTTGCCTTAGATTATGAAGAAAAATTTTACCCTTATTTTCTTAATTGCACTTTTCGGTGTATTTTCAGCTACCCAAGCCCAAGAACTATTTTCTGAACCTATTGATTCCTTACCGCTGGGCGATTTAGCCGAGCAAGCTAACTGGTCGGTTACTAAACACATGACTGAAGCCTACGGCACGATGCGCATTTCCGCTTCAGACTTAGCGCCTGACGAAAAATTTATCGAGATTGTAAATGATAATTCAATGTTGGCCAGTCAGACTCGCCCACCGCTTAATGCTGGTATATTTGAATTCAAAGCTAAACACAATAAATCAGGCTTGTTTTATTTATACGCACAGACCTCAGACAATGGTGGCCAACTTTTATTTAGTATTCAATTTACTGAAGCCAAAGGTATTCTTTTAGAAAAAGCCGATAAGCAAATTACCCTTTTACCCGATTATAATTCAGATCAATGGTACTGGTTCACGATTGATTTTGATAACGCCAGAGGCGACAACGGGACTTTTACCCTACAAATTGACGGTCAGAATTTAGGTGAATATGAATATGTAGAATCTGAGAGTGAACTCTTTGACTTGGCACAAATCACTATCGGTTCCGAGAGTGCTGGCAAAACAGCCATCTCAGGCTTTGCTGATACTTTTTCAGTACCAGTACCAGCGGCTACTTCCACCGTCAGCGACGCCCTGCTACTACTTTCTATCAGTTTATCTTCAACCTCAATTAGTTCCAATTTGGAAAACGGATTAATCGTCACCGCGACACTAGACGGGATTGCGGGTGTAGCTACCTCATCAATCACCGACACCGCCACTTCAGCTGAGGCAGCTATCGAAATTAGTAGTTCGACCACCGAAGCTGAAGGTTCAACTGTCGGTTCGTTCATTATGGATATTATCGACAGCGTGATTGAAATATTCAGCCCAGAAGACGAAACCGCTACTTCGACCGAACCTACTTTGCCTGAACCAACCGAAGCTACCTCCACTCCAGTTGAGACAATACCTATCCCCGTCGAACCAGTTATTGAAGTACCAGTTGAAGACACTCCCCTCGCTGAACCGGCTCCAGAAAATGAGATACAATCATCAGTATCAACCGAGGACGTTACCAATAATGAAACCATCACTACTGAATTTTAAAAAAATAAATGTCCGCGCACTTTTCTTTGTAATTGTTTTTGGTGGTGCTTTTTTCTGGTTTGAGACGGCCTACGCTGGACACCTTTCCTGCTCAGTCACTACTAGTGCGGCTTGTACCGATACCGTCATTTATAGAATGTCTAGTACCACCAACGCTCACGCCGAATTACCCAGCCAATCGACAGCGACTTATGATGATAATGTGATTTGTTGTAAAAACGTCATCGGTTTAAGTAATTCTTGTACCGGGACTTTTGCTATCGCTTTAAAATTATCTAGTACCACCAACGCCCATGCCGAGCAAAACAGCGAGGTTAATTACTCAAACAATGCCTGTATTTCAGTCCCGACTGGTGGTAGTGTCACGATTGCTTATCAAGCTTCCAATTGTACTGGCTACGATACCACTCTGGGCTCGATTGATAGTCTTACCAATTCTCATGTCGGCGACGCCAGTGCCTACACCACCAAAATCTGTGGTACTGCCTCTGGTGTACCACAAACTATTTCCTTTAGTATTTCAGACAGCTCAATTGGCTTTGGTTCTCTGACGGCTGTCCAAGCCAAGTATGCCACCGGTGATACTTTAGGAGCGACCAGCGACTCAGCCGACGCCCACACCATCGCCATCGCCACCAATGCTAGTGGTGGTTATGTAATGACAGTTAGTGGCAGCACTCTTACCTGTGCGCTTTGTGGCGGAACCACCATCACAGCGATTGGCGCCACTGCCCTAGCTTCAAGTATCGGGACCGAACAATTTGGCATCCGCTTAGCAGTTAATTCTGGAACAGGTAGTGCCGCTTCACCATACAACGGCGCCAACTGGGCCCTTGATACCGCTTCTTTCCCTGACACTGTCGCCACCGGCGCGGGAGACGAAGTCACTACTACTTTTGGCGTCCGCTATCTTAGTAACGCCTCAGCGGCTACAGAGGTTGGAAGCTACAGTGCCGTTATTACCTACACCGTCACCGCTACTTTTTAAAAATTTACTAGCGCTGAGCGGAGTTAAGGAGTTTTAATTTACCAAGCAAATAATAAATGCTAGGGGCCAAAATCGACCAGTATAAAACCATACCGATACCAAAAAATGGTGGCGGTGTGTCTGGCTCTTGCCGCAAGAATTCGATATAAGGCATCAACGGTCCAATCAAGACCAATTTAACTGGCCAGACAATTGTGGACAGAGTGCTTTTCCATGCGATTGGTGAGTCACTCCCCGTATGAAGAACGGAGTCAGGAAACTGAGGAAATCCACGCGGACCAGTGCTTCCCAAAAGGCTGGTGGTAATAAAAAGAAAACTAAACCCAAAAATAAAAAAGCTGATGACAAATTTTCTTCTTGAAATGTTCATACTAACTAGAACCTTGAATCTTTAGCGTTAGTTACAGATAGTTACCGCGAGTAGAGAGTTATACCTTCTTAACTTTTTTTGGTGGTAAGGGAAAAAACATACTGACTTTAAATTTGTAATTTGCAAAGTCTGGATGCTCGGACAGCTTTTTTTCCAACATAGGAATACCAGAAACTCGAAAAATTAAAAAAGTAATCGTAATTGGTCCAATTACACTCCACACCGCATTAGGAACTGAAAGTGCTACGAGCCACAATCCCCACCATTGGGTAACCTCACCAAAATAATTTGGATGGCGTGTATATGCCCACAATCCGCTTTGCAACAACTTTCCCTTATTCGCAGGATTTTTAATAAATTGTGCCAACTGCCTATCACCGATAACTTCAAAATAAAAACCAAACATCCAAACAAAAATACCGATTGCGTCAATTAGTCCTAAGGCCGTCCCGGCACTTTTATTAATTAATAAAACCGGCAAAGCTATAAGAAACAATAGTGTGCCTTGCAACAAATACACCTGGAAGTATGAACGAAGATAAAACCACTTACCCCACTCTTTGCGCCAGGCGAGGTATCGATAATCTTCAGCTTTACCGACGTTGCGCCGATAGATATGCCAAGCTAGGCGCAACCCCCAGATACTCACCATAATATTTACTATTAAACCGCGTAAATGAAAATCGTAGGAAAGAAATAATCCTGTCCATACCACAAGGACAAAACCCAATCCCCAAGCTACGTCTGCCACATCATTTCTTTTTTTAACTAAAGAAATAACATACCAAAGACTCATGTATACAAACACTACAAAAACGAGAGTGGAGTAATAGCTCATAAGCCAACTTTAGTTGCAATCAAGTAAGTCACGACTGAAACGGTCGCAGCGAGTACTGCTCCCCATATCAAATCAACAATAGTCACGATGAGGGGCCAATCTTTGGCCAGAGCGAGATTGGTTAAATCATACGTAGCATATGTCACAAGACCAAATAGTGCACCAAACAAAATTGCATGCATCCACGAGCCCTTCTCGAGGGCTGGAGTTATAACAAAAACTACTAAACCGGTAATAAATAAAAGATAAAAAAGAATGGCGGCGGTCCAATTTACCTCTGTCTTTAGGAGTGACCCAATATGTTTGGCATAAAATCCTTTAGCGACCAGTCCCAACCAAACCATGTCGATGAGAAAAAATACCGGTAGTGCAATGAGGTAAAGCTTTATAAACATACGTATAGAGTATTAATAATTTTAGAATAATATCTTCATATTCATACTAGCACAGCATGCTATTGTGTAAGAATGATTAGTAGAAAATTGATAATAAACGGACTGTGTGAATTTGGTCCAATTTTAGGGTTCCTGGTTGCTTATGAAATAAAAGACTTTATGTCTGGAGTAGGTGTCATGATGGTAGCTACGGTTATTTCACTCATAGTCCTAAGGCACTATGAAAAACATACCCCTATTTTTGCACTCATTTCATCATTCACAGTGCTGTTTTTTGGTGGCATATCATTGGTTATTGATATTCCAAGTATATTTATTTTGCGAGACACTTTATTTGATGGAATTTTTGGAACAGCAATCCTTATTTCTGTCTGGAGTGGTAAGCCCCTATTTAAATATATTTTTGGTGGAGTCTTTGCCATCACCGACAAAGGCTGGCGCACCTTTAGTTTACGTTGGGGTACTTTCTTCATTATGCTGGCGGTGGTAAATGAGTGGGTACGACTTACCCTTTCACCCGAGGATTGGGTCACTGCAAAAGTTCTGATGATAGTTGCCTCTTTTGTGTTTGGAACATATCAACTCACGCTAACAAAAAAAGAACGTCTCCCTGAAGCGACTGCTTGGGGGATTGTTTCGTAATTTTTCAGTTCTTCCAGAAATATCACTGAGGGTCTGTAAGACTTTGCCGGACTATGTTAGAGAACTTTTATTTTAAATTCTTAACAAATCTAACCCCTTCTTCAGCCTCTACCCTATTAAATCCAGTTGAAGTAGCCAATTTTATACTAGCTAGATTATCTACGTCTGTATTATAAATTATTCTTTCCACCCCAACTTTTTTCATTCTTGTAAAAAGCTCTTCTAAAACCCTTTTTCCATAACCTTTTCCTTGATGGTTTGTTTCAATCCATATTCCAACATCAACTTCTGTATCCGAAATAAACTGAGGAGATACCATTCCTATGAAGTCACCTCCATCAAAAATAACATACTCTTTTTTATTTCCACTTTCATGTTTAGAGACAGCTTCTTTAACCCAGGCTTCCGTTTCATCAATTGTTTGAAAATCATAAAAGTATTCAGCAATGTTTCCACGAATAGAGTCGTGTATTAAATTAATATGCTCGACTGATAGGGGTTTCCAAATTAATTTTGATTCCATAATTATGTACCCTCATTGTAACAAATTAAAAAATCTAACTTTTATTGGTTGATAAATATAGCTAAATTGCGTTGCAGACGGTCTGGGATGATATTTGAACTATTGAGACCTAAAAAGAAACCGCTCAGTGAAAAAATTTCACTGAGCGGTAAGTTCAATCATTTAACCAATCACTCTTATCGAGGGTAAAGATGAGAGTGCGACGTTCTTCCCCATTTCTAACACACTCCTTTCCGGTTTGATTAGTTAGAGTAAAACCAAGCCTCTTAGGTATTGCCGCACTTTTTATATTTCCTTCAGCACATTTAATTATAATCCTCTGAAGACTAAGTGCACGAAAACCAAAATCAATACAAGCTTTTACATATGTGGTCATGAGTCCTTTGCCGCCATAGTTTGAAAGTAACCAATAACCAATCTCTCCTTCTCCATCATTTAGGATTACAAAGCCGACAGAGGCAACAAAGTTTCCATCGAGAGTTCCGTAAAAAGCTGTTTGTTCAAGTGTCTGAAAAGTTTCAATTCTTTCAACCAGATTTTTCACAGTATCATCCACTGTCAAAGTAGAATCAACCCAAGGAAGCCACGTTCGTAAATGTTCCCTATCTTTATCAATCAGACTAAAGATTTCTGGGGCACAATTTAAATTAGGAATCACTAGTGCCAGTCTTTCATCAATTTTTACTTCATGTACATATTTATGCATTACTCTTCTCCTAAATATATTACTGTCTAATCAGACTATATAATAATATATTGTTTAGTCAAGTTGGCTGGCCGTCTCGTGCTAACACGAGACGCATCGATTAATTACTTAAAAACGACTGTCGTCATCAAGTCTGAAAAGTTTTGATAATACTCATCATTCTTTTCATAGTAGGCACCCGACAAAAGATATATCTCATCACCATAAGCAAACACATACGTATCAAATAAATACAGGCCGAGGACTAAATAGTAAATACCTTCCACCCCTCCTAACTCTACAGAAGCAGGTGGACTATCGATTAATTCGATGTTGGACGCCAGCGAGTTGGCATCTGCCCATGCTTGAGCGGTCAAAAGTTCAGGATTTTTAAAAACACTGATTGTAATTGAAGGTGGACCTTCTCCTATAAAATCAGGTTTCGAGGCCCATTCGTAATCACGTTTACTAAAAAGAGAAATGCCTGAGATTATATTTTCAGGCCAGTTTACCTGATCATTAATTAATATGTAGCCATCAGGTGATGTTCTATACGAAAAAGACAAACTGGAAATTTTTGTTGATTCAGATTTTGCGATAGTTGACTCTGGTTCAGGACTTACTTGTTTTAAATTATTACTGATAAACAAGTAAGAGACACCGACAAAAGAGCCGGCAATTAAAATTACTGTGATTATTTTCTTCACTTTTCTATTATACGCTTACATAAATTATAAGCGTCTCGGGCTAACACGAGTCTCTTATATTACGACGCAATTAGTGCTAGCTGTCAAATGCTGGCCGTCTCGAGCCAGAACCGTACAAGGTTAAGCCCTGCTTGACCAATTTATTATATTTTCGAATTTAATTTCGAAGCGTCTCTAGCACAGTCTTTATTCCTTATCTTCAATCTCCAAAATATACTTGCTAACAACTTCAGAAACTGTGTCTAGATTAATACTTCTCTCTAAACAATAAGGTTTTGTAAACCAGTCTCTAATTTTTTTGTTTCCTCGACTAGAGTTACAACTCCAACAGCTAATTGTAACTGTTGCTGGATTGTTCCAAGGTGGTAAATAATTCAAATGCTCTATTGAGTACCAATCGGACCGTATATTACCAACATGATGACTTAGCATTAATTTTTTACAGTAGACGCAAACTTTATCTCTATCAAAAATCTTTTGCAATTCAGCCTTGGGTAAACCGTAACTATTTTTCATACTACTATATTAGCAGAGCATCTCGTACTAGCTGTTGTTGGCTGCTCGACAAGGATTCAAATTCTACGAATTCTGTACACGTTGTCGCTATTTCTTCAAAATAGCTGTCAACGTTCTAGAATAATCTCCCAGCTTATTCTAGCCCCGATAGACGGTAGTAGGTAAAAAGTAATGGGATTACTTTTTACAGCAGTCCTACAGTTGAATGAGTAAAAGAAACAAAAGAGTGAATTTCATATTTTCTATCCATTGCTGGCTGTATGGGACGACGTTAGAACTTCTATGACTCAAGGGACTCCTTAATTTTTAATCGAACCTTCTCCAAAATTTCAGGCGCAGTTATAAAATGCTCGTTGGGCTTTTTGTAGTGATGGCCCCACCGTTCATCACTAAAGACAACTCCTTCAAATTCCCTATCGGTCGCATATCGCGGAATAAAATGACCGTGCAAATGTCGAGTCTCATTTCCTAAAAATGAAAAGTTGAACCAATCACTCTGAAAGGCTCTTTCTGAAGCGGACTTTAGTTCACTCAAAACAATAAACAACTCTTCCTGTTCCTCTTTTGACGCATCCGTTAGCTGGAGAGCGTCTTCTCTATCACACCACACAACACACCTTCCTAAATAACTTTGGTTACCGTGTACATATACACCCCAATACTTATATTGCTTTATGAGTGATTTAGAATAGTCTTCCATTGAAAAAGTATACCCCAACTAGGGACTCGAACCAATTTATGTTGCTAAATATAGCTAATTTGTTGTAGCTGTGTCTCCTGAATAAAATCCGAACTTTTTTCCAACAAAATCCCGATGTGGAATGAATCGTTCCGCCAC
>CAZWXM010000033.1:0-7696 GCA_964637855.1 uncultured Candidatus Saccharibacteria bacterium
ATAAAAAATAAGTCACAATCGGAGTGATTAAAATTCCGACAGTAAAAGCAATTAAGGCTGGGATTAAAATGTCTAAAGTAGTAGATTGCATAATGATTATTTATCAACCGAGGCTTGAACGGCTTTGACTAATTTTAAAACGTCAGAAAATCTTTCATCATGAGTCGAGCCAAGTACCGTGATGATAATGGGATGGTTTAACCCAATATCAAAAGCTACTGTTAAGTTTCCTCCAGCTAAATCCGTGTAGCCAGTTTTTGAACCAAGTAAATTTGGAATCTTTCCGGAGATTTCATTGGTGTTGTTCGCATCATAATAAGAACCATCGGAATTATAAACGCGAATCGTTTCTTCTTTAGTTGGTTCAAGAATTTCAGGATAATTTTCTAGAATGTATTCCATTAGGAAAGAAATATCTTTGGCACTGCCGATAGAACCTGGTTCGGTGGTTGATAAGTCTAAACCGGTAGTGTTTTTAAACTCCAAGCTTTCTAAACCAAGCATTTCCGCTCTAATGTTCATACCCTTCACGAACTGATTATTAGGGTCGTCATCTCCTAGTAGTTCCCCTACGCTAGCCCCCAGGGCGTAGGCTGCGTCATTAGATGAAGACACTAAGGCTAGATCATATAGCTTCTCAATTTCAATTCGCTCACCTACTGATAGTCCACCATTACCATCTTGCTTAATCGCCCGATCAGTAATAGTGGTAATTTGATTTGAATCAATCAACTCATGGGCCAGTAGAGCGGTCATTAACTTTGTGATAGAAGCTAAGGGTAATTGAGCGGTTTCGTTTTTGTTGTAGAGAGTTCTTTGGGTTTTTGCGTCCCAAACATAAGCCGCCTTGGCTCTAACGGTCACATCAGTTGCAGAAATTGGTTCTAGCACTTCTACTTCATTGTCAGTTGAGTTGGTTAAATTAGGAGTGACCATTTCTTCATTAACATCTTTTGGGTTGCCAAAAATAAATGAACTAAAAAGCCCAAACATAATCAAACTCAAAACTCCTAGCTGAGCTAGAATCGGAAATTTATTTTTACTTGATGATTCGTTAGTCATAATTATGTTAGAACATTTTCATTTATGACTCTTGGGTATCAAATGCGTCTAGAGCGTTCATAAATTCAGAAAACTTAGGTAGCTGTTGCTTGTTGGTTAGCCCTAAGTGTTGAAGCAAACTAGAGCTAATTCTAAATTGATAACCGTTACCAGTAATTGATTCACGAATAATTAAACCTCGAGTTAAAAGATTTCTTAAAATAAAAGAGGAATTAACTCCGCGAATGCGGTCAATTTCGGTCCGAGAAATCGGTTCTCGGTACATGATGATAGCTAAAGTTTCGGCTCCAGCCTTACCAATATCACCAGTTAAATCTTGCTTACGTAAAGTTTCAACGAACTCAGATAATTCAGGAGCAGTGGCTAGTTGAATGGTAGTTTCGGTTTCGATTAATCTTATCGCACTGCTTTCCAAGCGAGTTCTAAGTGTTGTTAGGGCTGAATTTAAATCTTCGGCAGATACAGCAAATAACTTCATTAGTTTTTCTTTGTTTTGGGGAGCTGCTTTAAAAAAAAGTAAGCCCTCAATCAAAATATCAAGCGTCATAAGGAAATCTTAACACAGAAAGGCTTAAAATTTGAGCTTATTTGTTGGAATAGAGGTTAATAATATCGAGGAGTTTCGGTCTTATCTAGTTCTAAATCTATGTCCGAAAAGCGATTTTCCTGAGTAATTATGACATTTCCCTGCTTAAATATTTCTAAAATCGCCAAAAAACACACGATGACGTTTTTATGTTCAGTTTCGGTGGCTCTCAGTTCAGAGAATTTGGTACGAATTTGCTTTTCGATTCTACTCTGTAGGCTAGTAATCATTTCTTCCAGAGAAATAACACTTTTAACTTTAACAATGGGTTTCTTTTCAAACTTTGGTAAATCATTAAGTACTCGATATAAAGCCGCTTCAATTTCGTTTAAGTCACAAAATTTATCAGCGATAAAAACTGGGTCATGCGGTGGATTATATTCTGGTTCGTAGAGATTGGTTTTACCAAAGCGCTCCTGTAGGACAGCTGAGATGTCACGAAAAACTTTGTATTTTTTTAGTCTATCTTCCAAATCTTCAATACTGGCTTCCTCTTCATCAGTTAGGTCCAAGATTGGTAAAAGCGACTTTGATTTAATCAGTAGTAAAGTAGCCGCTAGAGAAACAAAGTGAGCGGTATGTGGCAAGGACATTTCTTGCATGGCGCTCACGGTCCGCATGTATTCATCCGTCACTGTTGCTAGCGAGATATCATTAATTAAGAGCTTGCGCTTTTCTACAAGCTCAATTAGAAGTTCCATCGGACCTTCGAAGGTTTCCGTTTTAATGGCAAAAGTGGCTACTGTATTCACGGTAATATTTTACCACTAACCTTCCCACTGCTCTACAAAAGATACTAAGAGTCTGACTGGTTCACCGGCGGCACCTTTAGCTAGCTTGTCGCTCGGGATACTTTCCATTCGCGGAGCAATATCAATATGAGCCCAGGGAATTTTTTTGTTAGCAAAGAAGGATAAGAAAGCTCCACCTTCAACACAACCAGCGAAGCGTGAAAAATTAGTGGCAATATTACTAATATCTGCACGAGAACTCATGAGCGATTCCCGGTATTCACTCCATAGTGGCAGTGGCCAAATTAAATCTCCAGTTTCCTCCCCTAGCTTTTGTAGTTTTTTACGGAGCGGCAGATTCTTACTCATGATAGCTGAAGCTTGTTGACCCAAAGCAGATAGCGCTGCTCCTGTTAGAGTGGCGACGTCAATCATAACGCTTGGTGAGTAGAATTTTTGCGCGTAAGTCATAGCGTCAGCCAATACTAATCTACCTTCAGCATCAGTGTGAAGAATTTCAACCGATTGGCCTGACATTGAGGTAGCAATATCACCAGCGCGCATACTAAGCGCTGAGATAGAATTTTCGGCTGCTGGGATTAACGCTACGACATTTTTCTTTAAGCCTAGTCTGGCCACCGCTAATACACTTCCAATCACGGCAGCTCCACCCGACATATCCATATGCATTTCATGCATTGAGCCAGATGGTTTTACATTGAGTCCGCCCGAGTCATAGGTAATTCCCTTTCCGATTAGGATAACGGGTTTTTGTTTTGCGTTTTTACCTGCTCCCCAGTATTCAATGACAATAAATTTAGGTTCATCGGGTGCCCCTTTGCCCACTGCCTCCAGCAGTCCCATTTTCAATTTTTTAATAGCTTTAAAATCAAGTACCTTAACACTAGCCTTGGTGTTCTTGAGTTTTGCCACCGCTGCTTTAGCTAATGTACTTGGTGTCATATCATCACCTGAGGTATTAGCAATGTCGCGGGTAAAGTTGGCTGATTCACCGACAATTAGACCAGCCGCGAAAGCCTTTTTGGAACTGGTGGTTACAGAAGAACAAACCAAAATTTCCTTAAGGTTTGGCACCTTAGATTTTTTGGTTTTATAGTGAATAAATTCATATTGAGCTAACTCAAAATTTTCGGCGACCGTTCGATAGAACCACTCATTACCAAATTTTGTCAGCTTTAGGAAATCCGCTGGATTTAATTCCAAGACAATATTTTCTAATTGATGACCTTTGGCTGTTTGTACTACGTTTCTAATTAAGGTACGGAAAGTACGACGGTTGATACTTTTAAATTTACCAACTCCCAGGTGGTACTCAAGGATGCCATCAGTAGTTTGAACTAAACGGTGCCAGGTTTTATTATTTTCACTTAAAATAATTCGGCAATACTTTTTTGGTAGAGTAGTAACTTTATTTGAACTCAAACTTATTTTTGTCATGTCTATTGAGCCTCGCCTTCTTCGACTGGTTGCGATAATAAAGTATCGATGCGGTTGATGTCGCGCGGGAACAAGGTTGCTTCTTTAACATTTTTCATGCCGCAGAATTTAGCGGTTAGCCGCTCTAGGCCCATACCAATACCACCATGTGGAGGAATACCATATTTGAAAGCTTGTAGATAAAAATTAAATTTATCTGGATCTAGACCTTTGCTCTTAATTCTTTCTCGGAGTTCGTTGTAGTCATGAACTCTTTGTCCACCCGAACACATTTCTAAGCCTCTAAACAATAGGTCGAAGCTTCTGGTGTAGTCTGGGTCGGCTGGCTCAACGTGAGTGTAGAAAGGCCGTTTCGAAGTTGGAAAATGTGTTACGAAAACAAAATCCGAATTTAAATTCTGGTTAGCGTATTCACATAAGAAGCGCTCGTCTTCAGGCTCTAGGTCTGGCTCAGACGTTTTATCTACCCCAGTTTCTTTTTTGATTAATTCCTGAGCTTCTCGCAAAGTCATGACAGGAAAGGCCTCTGGTGCCAAAGCTTCGGCCATACCTAAAAGTTTTAACTCAGCTCCACAGCTGGTATTTATTCGTTCAACAATGGCGCGCATTAAATTGGTAACCAGATTAATAACATCAGTGTGGTCCTTGATAAATCCCATCTCCAAATCGAGCATAGAGATTTCACTGAGGTGTCTCGTGGTGGCACTTTTTTCAGCTCGGAATGTTGGACCAACTGAAAAAACTCGTTCAAAGACGCCGACCATAATTTGTTTGTATAGTTGCGGGCTAGTGGCTAGAAAGGCATCTTTACCATTGAAGTACTCTACTTTGAATACCTCGGCTCCACCTTCAGCATCACCTCCCACTAGTTTAGGAGCTTGAAATTCGGTAAAGCCTTGGCTGGTTAGGAAGCTCCGATAAGCCACTAAAATTTCGTGCTGAATTTTAAAAATCGCTCGTTCTCTTTCTCGGTGCAAAATGAGCGGACGGTTGTCGAGTAAGGTGTCTAGAGAAAAATCCGCATCAAAATCAAACGGTAGAGCTTCAGCTTTGTTTAGAATTTCTATCCCAGTGATTTCAAGTTCGATATCACCATTTTGAGCGTTGGCGTTAACCATTTTTTCGGGACGAGCATTAACAATTCCGGTTACGGCCAGAGAAGATTCTGGTGATAATTCCTTTGCTACTTCTAGAACTTCTGGCTTACCAAAAACTACCCCTTGAATAACTCCCGTGCGGTCACGGAAATCAAAAAAAGCCATCTTACCTTGTTGTCTAGCGACACTAACCAAGCAGTTGATTAAAACTTCCTGTCCGACATTTTCTTTTAAATCTTTTATAAGTGTTCTTTCCATAAGTTATTTATAAGATTTGTAGTGGTTATTGCATCCAGGAATTTGCGCTAGTAATGGCGCAAATTACGGATGTAAGTTCGTAATAATCGCTTCGCTCATTTACTTACTTAAAAAACCCCTACAAATATATTAAAGCTAATATACTCGCAGGGGCGATGTTAGTCGCGGTGCCACCCTACTTCGACTCAGTGAGTCCTCGTTAGATATTATTTTGTGTTGCACCTCCACAGTGTCAGCTGCTTCATTGGTGCTAAAAGGATAGCCTGTCAGCATTCTTTAGTCAAATCAGTGAATACAAAAAGACGACTTCAGAAGAAGTCGTCTCAACACCACCCTTAGTGGGGATTTACCGCCGCTACTATTTTATAACCTGTACTGTTATTGCCAAAAATTTGCAATGAGACCGCCTCAAGGCTATTGATAGCCAAGCGATTTAGAATTAAATTTCTGATGTACTCAATATTCTCACTATTGGTGCCAGCACCATTAATTGACGGAAGAATAGTCAAACATTGGTTATTCTTTTCTTCCTTAACCACTGTTAATTTAATACCATTTCCCCACTGCTCAATACCGTCTAGTAAAATCCTGACTTTATCAATTTGTGCTATAGCTGCCATCTTCGTTCCCCTTCGCTAATTAACTTACCCTTCTAAACTATACAACATTTCAAGAAATTATCAATATCAAGCCACACCAACTGCTCGTCGGACTTTTTCTAGAGTTGGATGTGAAATTGCTTTGGCTCGCTCGGCTCCATCGGCTAGCACAGCTCTGACATCAGCATCAGTAATACTGGCACGCTTTTCGCGCAAGGGTTTTATAAATTCATTTAAGTCAGCCGCGAGAATCTTTTTCAAATCACCATAGCGTCCTTGGTGGGTTTGATAAATCGGTTCGAGTGCTTCAGCCGATTTAATCAATCGGTGAATCGCATAAACATTTACTGGTCGCTCTCCACTTGAGTCAGTCACAATACTCATCACCGCTTTATTAATTTCTTCCTCAGTAGCAAATAGTGGAATGGTATTGCCATAGCTCTTACTCATTTTTTGTCCATCAATGCCTGGCACAACACCAACTGCTTCGTAAATTTTTTCAGCGGGTTCTTTCAAAGTCTCGCCGTAAGCGCGATTAAATTTACCTACTGCTTCCCTGGTGTATTCAAGGTGTTGTCGTTGATCTTCCCCGACTGGTACCACATCAGTATCATAGAGCAAAATATCCGCCGCCATTAGCATTGGGTAAGTAAACAAGCCAGCGTTCGGCTCTAGACCTTTGGCAACTTTATCCTTGTATGAGTGAGCTTGTTGCAAAAATGGTACGGTCACCAAGCAATTTAAAATCCAACCTAGCTCAGTGTGGTCTTGATTATCAGACTGCTTAAAAATTATCGCTTTTTCAGGATTAATCCCAATTGCTAAATAATCCTTAACGACATCAACCGTATTCTGTCTTAGAGCTTCCGGGTCACGCAGGCTAGTAAGAGCATGGTAATCCGCTACCATCAGAATACTTTGGTAATCCTCATAAATATCGGCAAAGGGTTTAAGCGCACCAAAATAATTACCAATATGTAAAGTACCTGAGGGTTGTAAAGCAGTTAAAAGTCGTTGCTTGTTTGTCATGTCTAAGTATAGTACCAAAAACCCACCTTCCTACCAACTACATCGCTAAAGGTAATTCTAGGGTAAAACGTGAGCCTTTACCGTCACCTTCGGAAAAAGCCGTAATGCTACCGCCCATCCCTTCGGCCATTTTTTGCGCTACATAGAGTCCTAAGCCAGTTCCTGAGGTGTTTACAGCGTTAGCATTTTCGGCTCGTTCAAACTTTTGGAAAATGGATCTTTGAGTCTTTTCATTCATACCAATACCAGTATCCATAATATCAACAAAGATTTTCTTTCTAACTACATCGTCTCGGACCAAGACTTTAATAGAACCTTGCGGTGTGTACTTGAGTGAATTATTTACAAGATTGTTTACAATTTGTACGGTTTTACCTAAGTCAGCATTGACCACACCTCGACTCTTTAAATCAGAACGGAAGATTAAACCGATTCCTTTTTTGATTGCCTCAGTCCGTAGTCCGTCGCAAACATGTTCCGCTTCATCCTTAAGATTAAAGTCAGCTTTATTATATTTCATGTTGCCTGACTCAATTCTAGAAACGTTAAGATAATCTTCAATCGACATAGCCATTAATTTGGCTGACTCTTCAATTCTAGTTAAAGGCTCAAGCGCTTTATTAGAGATTGGACCGTAACTACCATCTAGTAATAGTGAGGAATAACCACGAATCGAAGTAAGGGGGCTACGTAATTGATGTGAAGCAATCGAAACAAATTCTGATTTTAGTTTATCTAATTCCTTAAGCCTGTCGTTGGCACCTTCCAATTTTACAGCTAGGTTTTCAATTTCTTCTCTCTGTTTAATTTCACGTTTTACGCTCTTCACTAGCGTGTATCCCAAAGAAGATGATAGTAGGAATGTGAAGATGGTTA
>CAZWXM010000034.1:0-4394 GCA_964637855.1 uncultured Candidatus Saccharibacteria bacterium
GGGCGGCTACCGGGAATCGAACCCGAACTATCGGTACCACAAACCGATGCACTAACCGTTATACTATAGCCGCCAGTTAGTGAGGCGGGGATTTTCGGAGAAAATCCCCGCCTCAGTGGGTCATTTATACCTATTTTTTAAAGAAAAGTCGAGAGCAGTACTTAGGCTTCTAGGTGGAATGCAGTATAATTTAAAGATATGGATCAAGCATCAATGATGGTGACAATTGTTTTTACCTTTGTAATTGGAGCGGGGATTGGTTTTTATTTAGCCAAGTTTATTTTTTAAATAATTACCGAGTCCTCGCGGACGCTCAAAATATGTTTTTGCGGGCGAAGGTCCTGTAAATAAATTTGATTAGGAGCTAAATTCATTGCCCGCTTTAAATGGTGATTATAAGTAAGTTATAATTAAGCTACCTTAATAGGGTGGGTTAATTATTTTTTTATGAAAGGATTTGTTGAAGAATTTAAAGCGTTTGCGATGAAAGGGAATGTGGTTGATTTAGCCGTTGCTGTAGTTATCGGTGCGGCTTTTGGCAAGATTGTTTCTTCATTGGTGGCTAATATCATTACACCAGTGATTGGGCTTTTGCTGGGAGGAATTGATTTTTCAGGACTAAGTTACGAAGTAGGTAATGCGGTTATTACTTATGGAGTATTTATTCAATCAGTCTTCGACTTTGTAATTGTGGCGCTAGTTATCTTTATGGTGGTTAAAGCGATTAATAAATTACAAAAGACTGTGGTGAAGGCAGAAGAGCCAGCTCCGGAGGCTAAGCCAGCCGAACCTTCAGATGAAGTTAAGTTACTAAGGGAGATTCGCGATAGTCTACGTCGTTAATTCTTAAGCAAAACAGAGTTAATAAAATTACCAACCAATTAGGTTGGTAATTTTATTAAATTCTAGTTAATGTCAATAAAAATCGTCATAAGAAAATATAAATTAACCGGTGTATAGATTGGCAAAACTTGATTCTTGATTCGTATTTTTTAACCGCAGTAGTTATCCACAGATTTAAAGCAACAAATTGGAATATAACCATATTTTACGTGGTTATAAATTGTTTTGTTAAATTAAATCAGTGGTAAGATACTGTTATCACACGAAGTTATCGTGTGTCGGAGGTAGACACACGCTCCTGTTGCGAGCTTGAACTTCATTCTTATGAAGGTGTGTTTGTAGCAACCAAATTTATTAAATTGCGCCTAGACCTAATTGACCGCTTTAAAGCGATAAATTCTTCCACCAATTATGTCTGTACGTAATAAAATTCTTCATTACTCATAAAACCAATTTGTTCAAAATTGATATGGAAATCCAAAATATCAGAAAGCGAGATGGTTCAGTTCAGCCATTCGACATTACTAAAATAGTAAATGCCATTGCCAAAGCTTTAGCTGAAACTGGAGAAGGGGACCGAAGTAAAGCCGAAGAAATTGCTGAGTTAGCTCATCAAAAAGTTGTTGCTATGTGTGTACAGGCTGGTACCGCCGCAAACGACGATCCGATAGCCTTAAAGTGTGTAGATGGTAATCCTGCGGTGGAAGAAATCCAGGACTTGGTAGAACAAGCCTTGATGGAAAAGGATTACTACAATACAGCCAAGGCTTATATCATTTACCGAAACGCGCGCCGCAAGATGCGTGAGCGAGATATTTTTGCCAAGCGCCAAAATCTTAAGCCTTACGAATATCCAGAACTTTACGAATATACTGATGCGATTAGACATTCATACTGGGTTCATACTGAATTCAACTTCACTTCAGATGTACAAGACTTTCACGTTAACGTTAATGAAGTAGAACGCAGTGCGATTAAAAACGCGATGCTAGCGATTGCTCAAATTGAAGTGGCAGTAAAAACTTTTTGGGGTGATATTTACCACAAGATGCCAAAACCGGAAATTGGTTCAGTGGGCGCTACTTTTTCCGAAAGTGAAGTGCGTCACGCCGACGCCTACGCTCACTTGCTCGAGATTCTTGGCTTGAACAACGAGTTCACTAAGATTAAGGATATCCCAGTGATTCAAGAGCGCATGAATTATCTAGAAAAGGTAATTAGACTCTCTAAGACACAAGAAAATCGAGACTACTTCCGTTCAGTTATGCTCTTCTCACTATTTGTGGAGCATGTATCACTATTCTCACAGTTCTTGATTATGATGTCTTTCAATAAGCATAGGAATTTATTTAAAGGAATCAGTAACGCAGTGGAAGCAACTTCAAAAGAAGAAAACTTGCACGGTATGTTTGGTATCGATGTGATTAATATCATTCGAGAAGAGCACCCAGAATGGTTTGATGAGGATTGTAAAAAAGGAGTCATCGAAGCCTGTGAGGAAGCTTACGAAGCCGAAAGCAAGATTGTTGATTGGATTTATGAAAAGGGTGAATTGGAATTTCTACCAGCTACTAACGTTAAAGAATTTATTAAACACCGTTTCAATAATTCACTAGCAGCTATCGGAATGCCTCGTCACTTTGAAGTCAGTGAAGCTCTCCTTGAAGAAACCGATTGGTTTGATAACGAAGTGATTGCCACCAAGCATGTAGACTTCTTTAACAAGCGTTCAATCAATTACAACAAACGCTCAGCTAGCGTTACCAGTGAAGATTTGTTTTAATACAACAAACCTTAGAGTTTGAACCACCTTATAAACGCATAATTACAGAAAAACTATGGAATCTTGGTACTGGCTGAACGATAATAGTCGCGCGTTTCTAGCCCGGGGATATTTGGCCGAAGGTCAAACAGCAGAAGAAAGAATTCGTGTCATTGCTGACGCGGCAGAGAAGTATCTCAAACGAGATGGTTTTTCTGATAAGTTCGTTGACTACATGTCTAAAGGTTGGATTTCTCTAGCCTCACCGGTGTGGTCGAATTTTGGGATTAATAAAGGACTACCGATTAGTTGTTTTGGTTCTTATGTGGATGACAATATGGGTAGTATTCTCCATACCAATGCTGAAGTGGGAATGATGAGTAAGTACGGTGGTGGTTGTTCTGGATACTTTGGGGCTTTGCGCGAGCGTGGAGCGGTGATTGGGAGTGATAATGGACATTCCTCTGGCTCAGTGCACTTCATGCAACTATTTGAAACGCTAGTGGACGTGGTTAGTCAGGGTTCGGTTCGACGAGGGCACTTCTCACCCTATTTACCAGCCGCTCATCCAGACATTATGGAGTTTTTGGATATTGGTACAGAAGGTAACCCAATTCAGAAGTTAACTCACGCAGTGACGGTGGGTGATGATTGGATGGAAAGTATGATTGCTGGTGATGAAGCCAAGCGAAAAATTTGGGCTCGGATTATTCAGCGACGGGGGGAAATGGGCTACCCTTATATCATGTTCAATGATACGGCGAATAAAAATACCGTTGATGTCTATAAAGATAAAGAACTAAAAATTTACGCCAGTAACATGTGTAGCGAAATTATGCTACCAAGCAAGCCAGACTGGTCATTTGTTTGTTGTCTCTCTTCCATCAACATGTTGCATTACGATGCTTGGAAGGACACCGATTTAGTAGAAACTATGATTGCTTTCTTAGATGCAGTAATGGAAGACTTCATCGTAAAGCTAGAAGCCATGCGTGACCACAAAGATGCAGACAAGCGAAGATCTTTCCAATTTATGGAACGAGCTTACAACTTTGCTAAAGCTAACCGCGCTTTAGGTCTTGGAGTATTGGGTTACCACTCATTACTACAAGCAAAAAGCTTAGCCTTTGAAAGTGACGAAGCGGCGGCTCTTAATATTGAAGCTTTTAAATTAATTAAAACTAAAGCCGATGCCGCGACTAAGCAATTGGCGACTGAGCTGGGTGAGCCAGAAGTACTAAAAGGCTATGGACGACGCAACACAACTCTAATAGCGATTGCTCCTACTACTTCATCAGCTTTTATTCTTGGTCAGGTCTCACAAGGAATTGAGCCGATTTGGTCAAACTGTTATGTGAAGGATGTGGCGAAGATGAAGGTGACTATCAAGAATCCAACTCTCCAAGCTTTGTTGGCAGAAAAGGGGAAGGATGACAAAGTGACTTGGGATAGTATTCGTGATAACGATGGTTCAGTACAACATTTAGATTTCTTGACTGCTAATGAAAAAGCCGTTTTCCGAACTTTTGCGGAAATCGACCAATCTAAAATTATTGAACAAGCAGCCGCTCGACAAAAGTTTATCGACCAGGCACAGTCACTTAACATCATGGTAGCGCCAGATACGCCAGTAAAGGATATCAACGCTCTTTATATTAAAGCGTGGAAGGAAGGAGTGAAATCTCTTTATTACCAGCACAGTATGAACGCCGCCCAACAGATGGTGCGACGAAAACTAGCTGAACTAGAAGCGAAGAAATAAAAAAAGGCGCCTAAGGGCGCCTTTTTT
>CAZWXM010000034.1:4494-7531 GCA_964637855.1 uncultured Candidatus Saccharibacteria bacterium
ACTAGCTGAACTAGAAGCGAAGAAATAAAAAAAGGCGCCTAAGGGCGCCTTTTTTAAATTGCAGATTGCCAGCCTGTTGAAATCTTTTCTAAGTGGTGGGTTAAATAGGGTATAGTTATAGGGTAAGTAAGAGTTTGATTCTTACTATAAATTTTTATATAGAGTTCGCTTTAAATGGCGACCAGCAGGGACTACGTATCGCGACTACGCAGTCCCCGCTGGTCGCCTTTTTCAATTCTGGTATAGTAATAAATACTTTTTATGAGACAGACAACTTTAATGGCTTTAATCATATTAGCCTCTTTGGCTGGCGTTTATTGGTATAAAACCAATGCGGCAATTTGTCCGGCCCCTATCCATTATCGAATTGGAGTCATTGATGAATCATTTGCTTTGACCGAAACTGAAGCTAAAGATTATGTAATGAAAGCCGAAACGGCTTGGGAAGTTCCAGCTAAACGGGAGTTATTTGTTTATGATGAACAAGCAAAATTCACCATTGATTTTGTTTTTGATGAAAGACAACAATTGGCCAATGAGGAAGAAACTCTAAAACAGCAACTAGATGAAAAGTTGGCCGAGAATGAAAAAGTCCAAAGCACAGTTGAATCATTACAGTCTGATTACGAAAAACTGGCAGCTGGTTATAAATCTAGAGCGGCCGATTATGAAAATCAGTTGAATGAGTATAACGATAAAGTTAATAAATATAATGACCGCGGCGGCGCTCCGGCTGATGTCTATCAAGAATTAGAAGCTGAGAAAAAAAGTTTGGAAACTGAGGAGAAAGAACTATCTAAATTGCTTAATGATTTAAATAATCTAGCTAGTGAAATTAATGTCTTGGGGGATAGAGGTAATGAGATGGTGGCTGTCTATAATCAGGAAGTAAGTAAATATAATGATGAGTTTGGATTTAGTCGTGAGTTTACCCAAGGTGATTATCATGAAAAACAAATCAGAATTTATAAATTTTCTGATAACGCAGAGTTAATTACCGTTTTGGCACATGAATTTGGTCATGCGCTTGGTATGGATCACGTTGAAGGTAGTTCATCTCTGATGTATTATTTACTAGAAGACGTAAGCGAATCACCAATCTTATCCGCTGATGATATGGCCTCATATTATGCAACGTGTGGAACTGATGAGACTTTGGGTCAAAGGGTACGACAGTTAATTAGAGAAGTTTTATCAAGGTTTATAAAGTAATTTTATGGAAAACAATTTTTTAAGCTCAACTCAGAATCGAGTTTTAGTAGCGTTGGTTTTGTTTATGCTGGTATTGGCTCTGGGTTCATATACCGCGCTAAATTTCGAAAAGATGGATTTTATTAATCCTATGCCAGCTAGCATCACTGTGTCTGGAGTAGGGGAAGTTATGGCGGTACCAGATATTGGAGAGTTTTCTTTTTCAGTGAATGCTGAAGGAGCCGATGCCGCGACGGCACAAGCCGAATCAGCAACAAAGATTAATGCGGTTTTGGCTTATTTGAAAGAAAAAGGAGTTGAGGATAAAGACGTAAAAACTCAAAACTATAATCTATATCCAAAGTGGCGTTATGAAGAGAGAGCTTGTCCCGCTCTAAATTATGCCCCAAACTTTTATTGTCCACCCGGAGAACAAATCCAAGATGGCTTTTCGGTGTCACAAACAGTGACGGTAAAAGTGCGTAAGATTGATACAGCTGGAGAACTTATCTCTGGCGTAGGTGAGAAGGGCGCAACTGATATCAGTAGCCTTAATTTCACTATTGATGACATGGAAGCTTTAAAGGCAAAGGCTCGAGAAGCGGCGATTGCTGATGCTAAAACTAAGGCTGAAATACTAGCTAAGCAATTACACGTTCGATTAGCTAGAATCATTGGTTTCTATGAAAATGAAGATGGTTATTATCCAATGTATTATGATGCTAAAGTAATGGCGATGGGGGGAGCTGAAGAAAGTTCAATCACACCAGCTATGCCAGTTGGAGAAGAAACTTCTAAAGTAACCGTTAATATTACTTACGAGATTAAATAGCTCTAATTAAAGCTTGATTAAAAACCTCCCCAATTGTGGAGGTTTTTTGACAAATGGACCTTAGTATTGTATTTTACGCCCAGACAATATTAAAGGAGATTCAAAGTGTACAATCAAAAACAAATTGTTCTTGCTACACAAAAAGGTCAAGTTGGCAGTATCTTTTATCAACTGGTCTCAAACGGCACGTAT
Organism: uncultured Candidatus Saccharibacteria bacterium; assembly: GCA_964637855.1. Taxonomy (GTDB): domain Bacteria; phylum Patescibacteriota; class Minisyncoccia; order Phycocordibacterales; family UBA918; genus OLB19. The sequence goes on from CAZWXM010000034.1 coordinate 6,710, forward strand.
CTTCGTACTTCGTGGGGAACGCTCATTGGTAAAACAAATTTGATAAAAGATGGTATTTTTTACCAAGGTTACGAAAACGAACAGTATTTTTCGGGGACTATAACTGACCTAAAGTTAAATGAGCGAATTAATGAATATTTATTCAACTGCTACGGTAAAAAATATACTAATTGTTCTGCGTTTGCTAATTTTCTGACTACTGGAAATTTTATTGAGTGCGAAAAAGAATTAAATCTATTTGTGGTAAGTCAGCATATGCGTGAGTATAAAAAGACTGACCAAGTGAAAGTGGGTGATATGGTGTGCATTATTTATGCCAACCAAAAGTTAGCCGCTTCGAGACGAGTACCCTTTAGACAAAAATTTTTGCAGATTAAAAAAGAAGTGAAGCAAAGCCAAGCTTTTAATCATAGTTTTAAATTAGAAAAAACTATTTTTACCCCAGCCGAACTTTGTCGAATTGGTAATAATCACTTTACTCGGTCTTATCATTTTATGGTTTGTGTTGATATTAATCAGGGGAAACCAGTTTGGCTTTCACAAAATGGCCACTTTGAACCGGGCGGTCAAGTAGCTAATTTTTTACTTACTAAAGGTTCTGTTAATCCTTACCCAGCGGATATTCCAGTTGCTACTTTGATTAAAAAGTTTCATTAAGTCCATTTTTTTTATTAATACCCCGCCAAATTAATTTGGCGGGGTATTTTTTATGTTCAAAATAAGCTAATAACAAAGGTTATTTAAAGTAGTTATAGCTAGACCTAAATCTTTGACATTTATCCTTATAGGCGTATGATATTAGAAATCGCCGCGAAGGCGTTT
>CAZWXM010000035.1:0-7291 GCA_964637855.1 uncultured Candidatus Saccharibacteria bacterium
GATTCGACCCTCCAAGGGAGAATCTGGTTGTAGCGAGCTGCAAAATAATAAGACCCTCATCGTAGGTCTCAACTTCCTATTAATAAGACTTTTGAGATTGAGGTTCGAAAGACTTGCCTTTTTCTCACTCTTAAGTTACAGTGTTCGGACTTTATAGAAGTATATTTTTATGCCAATCACAAAAGGAGCCGAAAAAGCCCACCGACAATCAGAGCGAAAACGAGTGTTTAATACACGACGTAAAACCGCTATGAAGGACGTGGTCAAACAAGTACAAAAAGCTGTTTTAGCTGGAGATGTTACTAAAGCCAAAGAACTTTTACCAAAAGCTTACAAAGCGATTGATAAAGCGGCCAAGAAGGGAGTTATCAAAGATAATACCGCTTCTCGCAAAAAGTCTCGGCTCAGTGCCAAAATCAAGTCAGCTAAGTAGTAAAAATCCCCTAATTATAGGGGATTTTTACTACCCAAACTCCTTTATTTGACATTTTTAACTAATATTGTTAGATTGTAAGCCGTTTCGTTCTTTAAAAGGTTAAATTTTGAGTAAAATTTTAAGTTTTTGTTTGGGTATTCTTGTGGTTTTTTTAATCAATCAAAATTCTTCTGGAAAGGAAAGAATCGCACTAAAAACCTTTGAGCCTGAAATCCAGGTTCAAATGGCACAAGTCGAAGATTTAGATTTAAGAAAACAGCAAGAAGTCAAAGAGGCTTTAGTTAAACAGGTTTACCATGAAGCCAAGGGTGAACCAACCAAAGGTCAAATTGCTACTATGTTTGTGCCGGAAAATCGATTAGAAAGTGGTCGTTTTCCAGCTGAAGATTTGGTAGAAATCGTTTACCAAGAAAATCCTAAACGGATTGGTAAGCCTTGTGAGTTTGATTGGGTCTGCGACAAAAAGCCCGATAGTGTTCCTAAAGGAGCCTATCAAAAAATTAGTAAACTGGTAGACGCTTACTTTGCCGGGAAGATTAAAAATCCTTGCCCCGAAGCAGTTTTTTACTACAATCCAAAAACAGTTAATGTTAAACCAGCTTGGGCATTCCCAGATACTTTGGTTTGCCGGATTGGTAATCACGATTTCCATCGCGCTTTACCTTGGAAAGAGTACAAAACCAGACTAGCTAGTTTGTAAGAAATAGCCGTCTTCATTTATGAAGACGGCTATTATTTTTTGTCTTTTTAATTGAGATAAGAAAATTAATTTCTTTGTCCCCACCCTCGGCCATTTTTATTACCGCCAGCTTGGCCATTACCAGATTCTTGAGGACTGGTAATTATAGATTGGTATTCATCACTAGAAATATACTGGGCTTCATAAACCTCCCCCCGAGCTGATAATTGCTTAGTAAAAGATCGAAGATGATTGCGAGAACCACGAGTTAGATTGGTGTAGACCAAGACAATATCTTGATTATCAGTGTCATTAATTAGTCTTTCTAAGTCATTAATATCTAAGTCCTCAATAGTGGCTCCAACTTTTAGAGCCTCTACAGCAGAGAGGTTACCCTTTGTCACGAGTGAGTTATATAATTCTTGTAAATTTTGATTAGTAAAAACCCCGACAGTATCATTGGTGACTGGGTCGGTTAGGTTATATTTATTTAACAAATCATGGATCGCTTCGGTGTGAGTTTGTTCACTTTGAGCAATATTGGCAAAAATTTGTAGACCCCATTTTTCATAAAGAGTTTGATAAACATCTCGGGCTAGTTTTTCTTCTTCACGCATCAAAAGTAATCCATTAGTTTCACTCTCAGAAAGCGTTTCTGTTGGTAGGGTGGTTAGGTTGGGTCGCAATGAAACAAAATCGCTAGGCTGAATATTGTCAGTAGTTATATCTTCATTTGCCACTAGGGGATTGATTGGTTCGTCTAAGTTAATAAAATTTGCTCCAGCAAAAAAACCACTAAGCAAAGCTATAATTGAGGCAATAATAGTTGTATTCATATGAGGTAAGGTTAAATAATAATTAATCACTTGCTAACACCTTCAAAGCTTCAGATATTTGTAAATCGCGTTCTTTGGTTGGTAAGGATTGGCATTTTTGGATATGTCCCAATACAAAAAGTTCACTTGTACGCTTGAGAGCAGTACGAGCGGCTTTAATTTGAGAAATAAAATCTTTGCAGCTGGTGATATTTTCTTGCCCCAGTGCTAGTCGTAAAGCCCGCACCTGTCCCTCGGCGCGACTCAATCGATCTAACAATAATTTAATATCAGGTTGGTTCATAAGTTTAATTTAAAATTAATTTCAATATTGAAGTAGATAGGGCAAGGAGTCTTTACAGTATATACCCTATGGGGTATATTATCACACATGCAATTTATAACAAGTATTTCTCGTCGGAATTTAAGCTTTGGTCTGATTGGGATTATGGTAGGACTATTATTAATCACTATTTTTAATACTAGAGAAGCAACAAAGAATATTGAGATTAATAATAATTCTGTTTCCAGTAAAGTTCATTTAAGTACTAGTACTATCCCGGTCTTAGTTTCCGGAGTGGTTGAAGCCGCCGATAGCGTCACGGTTTATGCTGAAATTGCTGGCGTCATTACCAATTTGCCAATCAAGGAAGGTCACTCAGCTACTGTCGGTGCAGTCATAAGTCAGCAAAAAACCACAGTGGCTGATGCTCAAGTTTTGCTAGCTGAGGCTCAACAAGGATTGAATTATTTGCAGCAAGCTGAGGCTGTGACTGAAGCGGAGTTATATAAAGCCCAAGCTACCGAGAGAGCCTATTCAGCTAGCGATATCGCTAGGCTTAGAGCCAGCAGTAATGATAATCGTCTTTCTGAAACTAAGAGCGCGCTCCTTAAAACTTTAGAGCAGGAGTCGCTGACAGCCATTTCACAAGTTGATTATGTAAATAATCACCGGTTTATTTTTAGTGCGGGGGGTCTAAAGATTTATGATGAAACAGTCAGTAATATTTACGGTTCAGTGCCAAAGTATTTTACTAGTGGGAAACAGTCTTCTCTGAAATCTTCCGCTGATATTCTCCTAGTTTTAGAGGAACTAAAATCTAATCCAGAAACATCGGTGCTTGATATTCAAATTCTAGCTCAAACTCTTGAAAACCAATTAAATAATCTAGCTTATCTTTTTACTACAGCTGAAGCCGATGTGTTTAATAGAAAATATGATTATATAACTACTGATTTAAAAACTGAGTATTTAGCTAAAAGAAATGAAGTGCTACAAGCCGAAAAAAATCTTCAGACTTTTAAAGCTTCAACTCAACAGGTCGCTGATCAAGTCTTAGAAGAAGCTGTTAACCAAAAAACTACCGTTAAAGTTACTAAACTAGACGAAGAAATTGCTTTTACCCAAACTGAATATACAAAAAAGCTGGCCGAACAATCAGAGGTGGTAGCTGGTGCTAATAAAAGAGTAGCCCAAGCCCAACAATCATTGGGTGAGATTAGAGCCCCTTTTACTGGGGTAATAACAAAATTATTTACTGATGTTGGTGAGTTTGTTACTTCCGGTTCACCCCTTATGAAAGTAGTGGGAGCGGGCGCGCAGGAACTTAAGGTGACTGTACCAAGTTACTTATTGTCTCAAGTTAAGGTCGGACAACCACTAATTGTGGAAGATAAAGTGGTTGGTTTTATTGATCGATTTAGTGAGGTATCTGAAGGTGGGAGTGGAGAGGTGATAGTTAGTATTTTAAATGAGGCTGGGTTTAAAGTTGGGAATAGTATATTAGGACATCTGAATCTTTCTGAAGCTAATGATTTATACAAAGTACCACGTGCTTACGTACACTTTTCTACCAACGGACCTTTCTTGATTTACGATGATGGAAGTAGCTCCGGTTTGGAAATTATTTATGACACTGGCAATGAACTTTTTATCAAACCAGCTATTTCTAAAACCGAGCCGTTATTACCAGCTTCCGGACTCACTTTATAAAATTATGTCACAACCAAAAATAAATTTTGTAGGACAGATAAGTCACTTTTTTGCTAGCAACCGACCGCTGTCCAGCTTGTTATTGATTATGTCTTTGTTATTAGGTTTAGTGTCATTTTTTCTCACTCCTAAGCAATATAATCCAGATATTACTCGACCAGCTTTTTTAGTGTCGTTAGAATATGAAGGAGCCACTACCGAACAAGCACTAGATAAAGTCACTTATGAATTAGTTGAAAAAATAAATACCGTCCCAGGAGTAGATGATGTTTATTCAGAAGTAAAAGACGGAGCAAAAATTTATACCACGGTGATTTTTGCGGTGGGTTATGATGCAGTTAAAGCAAAGTTGGATTTAATTACGCAACTCAATCAACATAGTTATTTAGCACGCGGCAATATAAAAACCCCGAGCATAACCGAAATTAATCCAGAAACCATTCCCGTTTTACAAATTGCTTTTGATTCAGCCCAGTTATCGATTACTGAATTGAGGGAAAAAGTTTTACAGTTATCACATCGATTGGGTCAGGTTGAAGATGTTAGTGAACTTCATGTTTATGGTGGATATCAAGCTGCGTTAGTGGTTGAAGTGGACCCTAATTTATTAAGAGTAAATGACATTACTTTAAGTGAAGTTAAACAAATATTAACTCAAGCTCAAAACCAAAGTCTTCTACCTGGTTTACGCTCCGACGATTATATAATTGACGTATTTTTTGATGGAGCGGCGAGAAGTGCTGAGTCAGTCGGATCGCTCTTAATTAAACCTGGCATTTTAGTTCGTGACGTGGCAAAAGTTTATGAGGGGGTAAGTGGGGAGCGTTCTTATGTGATGTATCAAACCAAGAGTAACTATGGGGAAGTGGTATTACTATCGGCTTCCAAAGTAGAGGGCTCTAGTGCTCCGGTTGTTACTAAGGACCTTCTCGCCAACCTGGCAGAGATAATAGCTGAACCAGAATTTGCCGGACTTGAATATAAAGTGATTGGTAATGATGGAGCTACGGCGGAAGCGGAGATTTTCGGGTTAACTAAAAATCTTATAACTTCAATTGTGATTGTGACCGCTGTCTTATTATTGTTTTTGTCTGTGCGAGCCGCAGCGGTGGTACTGGTGGCTATACCGGTTACATTGTTATTGGTTTTTGGGTTGGGATTATTATTCGATCAAACTATCAACCGAATTACCTTATTTGCTTTAATTTTATCTCTAGGTTTATTAGTAGATTCAGCGATTGTAGCGGTCGAGAATATGTATGCTCACTTGCGTGAGTTTAAGGTTGAGCCAGAAGGAATTACACGCGAGCGAATTATCGCCGGAGCAATTGATGAGATTGGCGTTGGGCTACTTTTGTCCACTTTAACTTCAGTGATTGTTTTCTTACCCATGAGTTACATTACTGGCATGATGGGACCATACATGAAGCCAATTGCTTTTTTTGTGCCGGCGGCCTTGTTAATATCTTTTTTGGTAGCTATTAGCATCACACCATTTGTGGCTAATCATATTCTGCACACTGATGAAAAGATGAATAAAATTACCGTTTTATTTTCACGCCTAATGGAAAAAGTGACAGTTAAATATAAAAAACTTTTACAAAGTATTTTATATAGTCCTAAGCTGCAAAAACGATTATTACAATCAACTCTGGCTTTATTTTTACTAACGATGCTTTTACCAATGTTTGGTTTGGTGCATTTTCAAATGTTACCAAAAGCTAATCGAGACCAATTTTATGTCTATGTAGATTTACCGATTGGTACTGTTAGGGAAGAAACCAAACGAGTCACAAATGAGGTAGCTACTGAAATCCTGCAAGATGCTGATACTGAAAATGTACAACAATTTATTGCCACCCCACCGGTCTTAGATTTCAATGGCATGTTTAAGGGTGCTCAGAATCGCAGTGCGGCTGAACAGGCTACTATCCGGGTCAACCTAAAACCAGCTAGTGAAAGAGAGCGTAGTTCAACCACAATAGTTAATAGTGTTAGAGATAAAGTAAATGAAAAATTACCATTTTTGGTAAATAAGATTCGGTTTATTGAAGAACCACCAGGGCCACCAGTTCGAGCCACTTTGGTAGCTAAAATCTCGACTGACAATCTTGAAAAACAAAAAGAAATTGCAGACGCTTTTAGGGCTTTTATTTCAGAAATTACCGGAGTGGTCGATAGTTATATAAGTGATGAGGCTAAGATTAGTCGTGTCCGTTACGTTTTTGACTACGCAGCGGCCGATACTCTTGGTGTGTCAGTCAAGGCAGCGGCCGAAGTCTTACAGTTAGTGGGCGGTCAACTTGAAGTAGGTGAATTCATGGCTTCTGAAACAATTGATTACATGCCGATAGTTATAAAGACTCCAGCCCAATATTTGCAATCACCTAATGTGGTTGATTCTTTAACGGTACCTAATGATGCTGGTGAATTAATACCATTACGATCGGTAGTCAAAGTCGAATATGAACCACGCCCAGCGACTGTGTATTTGGAGGATGTCCAAAAATTAACTTATGTAACAGCCGAGGTGCAAGATCGTTCAATTGTATATATTACAATTGAGATAATAAAAAAACTGGTAGCTGGTGATTTGGTTGGGTATCAAGTAACAGATTGGAATTTATGGGGAATGCAATTAGTTTCAACTGATAACAATCTAATTAATCTAAGTTGGGGTGGGGAATGGGAAATGACTTTAGAAAATTTTAGAGATTTAGGTATCGCTATGGGGGTAGCTTTGCTTATGGTCTATGCTTTGCTGGTGGCTCAATATAATTCTTTTAGTACCCCGGCTTATATATTAATAACAGTTCCATTGGGATTGATTGGTATTATCTGGGGATTTTTCTTCTTAGATTTAGGCTTTGACATTTATCTAACCGCCACGGCTTTAATTGGGTTTATTGCTTTAATTGGTCTGGTAGTAAATAACGCTATTATTTATTTAGAATATGTTGAACAAGCAGAGGCAACTGGAAAAACTTTTACTGAAGCATTAATTGCAGCCGGAGAAACTCGCTTACGTCCAATCTTTCTCACTTCATTAACCACTATCTTGGGGTCACTCACAATTGCCAATGATCCAGTTTGGTCGGGACTAGCTTGGGCGATTATCTTTGGCTTATCAATATCAACGGTTTTGACATTAATAATCTATCCAACTTTATTAGCATATTTTGATCAGTAGAAATAGGAGTAAAATAAATTAACCAAATAATTAAATAATATGTATACCTTAAAAACAAAAAATCTCACCGAACCAGTAGCTTTGAAAAATTTACCCACCTTAAGACAAGCTTTTGTAGTAGCGTCGCTAATTATTATTTTAGGTTATGTTTTAGGTTCGCTAATTAATCCACTTTTCT
>CAZWXM010000036.1:0-3673 GCA_964637855.1 uncultured Candidatus Saccharibacteria bacterium
CACCACTTGAGCACTTCCTGCGATGGCACAGTGTTGCCAAACTGCGTAAGCTGTTCGTCAGTGTAAACGACACCCTTGCGCGACTTGGCGACCTCCTCGGGGGAAATAAAATCCGCGCCGAGAATAGAACGGGCCAGTATGTAGTCGTCCGGTAATTTGGACGTGAAGCGGCTGAGACCAGACACAATATAAGACTGGAATTCACCACCACGCTCGATGAGGCGTTGCATCCCATCTTTGTCAGGGTTGAGCTCCTTGAGAGCGCGACCCACAGCGTCCTGTGTAAACCGTTCAAGTTGTTTCGTTTGGTTTAATGTGATCCTTGCGGTCATCATTGTTTCTCCTTACCCGAATTCGTCGGGCGTGCGGCTTTCTCAAAATGAGACGAGCGTTTTAAGTCTTGTATTAAGGCACAAAACGCTCGTCTCATTTAGAAGCTTTGTATCAAAGAACTAACTCACAGTATCACATTATAATTAGCACTTTGTCAAGCTAAGATACTAATTAAAATATACACACTTTGTCCTCGACTTAGGCACAAAAAGTCCAAATTCAGAGATTTTCAATATGTGGTAAACTGCTAATCACCTATGGCTCAAGAAACTAATCGCAGTTTGCGAACTCAACCACAAAACATTGATGCAGAGAGAGCTTTATTGGGAGCTATCATACTTAAGCCTGATGTAATGCACGATGTGTCGGTGACGGTTTATCCAGATAGTTTTTATGCTGACAAACACCGAGCAATTTTTGAAGCGATTGGTTTAATATTTTCTAAAGGTGATCCTATCGATACGGTTTCTGTCATTACTAAATTGAAGGACATGAACCAGCTCGACCGCGTTGGTGGCCCAGCTTATATAACCGAACTAATCGAAACTGTACCGGCGGCTGGTAACGCCATGTACTACTCGGAGCAAGTCCAAGCCAAATCTACCCTACGTGGACTAATTCATGCCGCTGATGATATTGCTGAAATCGGCTACTCTGACCCAGAATCAGTTGACGAGGCCCTCGACCAAGCCGAGAAAAAAATCTTTTCTGCCACACAAGCTCCGTCTGCCCAAAAATTCCGTCCTATCGGTAGCGCCTTGGCTGAAGCCTGGGAGCGATTTGAATACCTTAGTGAAAATCAAAGCGAACGGCGCGGTGTTCCCTCTGGCTTTACCGGGCTAGACAATCTTTTATCTGGCTTCCAAAAATCCGATTTAATCATTCTCGCCGCTCGCCCATCTATGGGTAAGACTACTTTTGCTCTCGACATTGCTCGAAACGCCGCTTTGCAATACGGCTCTTCGGTCGGAATCTTTTCGCTTGAAATGAGTGATCAACAATTGGTTGATCGTATGCTCGCAGCAGAATCTGGTGTCGACTCTTGGAAACTCCGTACGGGACGGCTTTCAAATGATGATGAATATGAGGCTTTGCAAAAAGCGATGGACAAACTAAACAAAGCTCCAATTCACATCATCGATGAAGCCGCTTTAAATATTGTGAAAATGCGTTCAGCGGCGCGCCGACTTAAAAACGAACATGGTCTCGATTTACTTATAGTCGACTACCTTCAGCTCATGTCTCCTACTGCCTCTAAGGGTAGTGACTCAATGGTGCAACAAGTAACCGAAATTTCACGCTCACTCAAGATTTTGGCGCGCGAACTTGAAGTCCCGGTGATTGCCCTTTCTCAGCTCTCTCGAGCCGTTGAACAACGTGGCGGTAAGCCTAAGCTGTCCGACCTGCGCGATTCAGGTTCGATTGAACAGGATGCCGACGTGGTGATGTTTATTCACCGTGAAGATAAGATGAATAGAGATAAAGAGGCTGAACGTCCAAACATTGCTGAAATTATGGTGGAAAAGCATCGTAACGGTCCGGTCGGTCATACTGAACTATACTTTGACGGCGAGCATGTTCGCTTCCTCAATCTCGACACTCAGCACAGTGCAGCGGCTGGTAGAGGTGACGACTTCTAAACAAAACAAAAAACCAGTCTAAACGACTGGTTTTTATAAATCACTAAAAGATCAAATTGAGGCAGAATCGTCTGTGTTGTTTGATAAAAACGGCGATACCATGATTTAAAACCTCTCTCTTACTTTGCGCACGTAAAAAAGGACAACCTCTACTATGTGTACGATGATTTCTATGATTATAATCTGGACTAGACTCGGTTAAGTTATTATCCAGGGCAGCTTTTTTAAGAAAATTAATGACACTTGGCTTAAATTTCAAAATACATGCATCATCTAAATCAAAGCATTTCTGACTGATTTTTTCATAAGCATAACCTGATGTCATTTCACCTTCTTCCACATCAATTATTTCATTACGGAACATTCTCAAAATCAATGGATCTAGAGCAATAATTCTTAATAGCAGTGAAGGCAAATTTTTTTCTAACAAACCATATAGTGTCTCCGCCCGATAATTATCTTTAAGTTTATTCTTGAGTAATGACTCATATAGTTGACTATATTTACCTATCTCAATATATAACTCACGAGAAGATATCGGTGAAAACTCAAATCCAAAACTAACTAACGTAAAAACTGCAGCTTGTAGTGGAGAAAAATTATCTAAATCTAAGTCCTGATTTATAACTTCTTGCAGAAGAGAATTCCATGCATCAATTTCAATCTGATTAACATAACCATAATTAACTCTTAGAAATTCAATATAGAATTCGTCTGAATTATTAGCTTTTATTGGTTGATCTATCCAAGCTTTTATAACCCTCGACTCAATCTCATCTACAACCAGTGATTGTGCCGCATTAGTAACATCTTTATTCTCAATATCATTATCTGAATAAAGTAAAACCACTCCTTGATTAAGTAAATTAATTTTTTTACTCACTTCATCAAAACGTTTTGGAACTGGATCTTTATATACAACTCCTCCATGATTCATTTTCATCTCCTTTATTAAGACCTACTGTAAAATAACTAAATTTATCATTTTATACCATAAAAACACGTAAACTCAAGTACTGGGATAGCCCAGCTTAGAATTAGAAAAATTATAATTATGGTAAACTCACTACTAACTTAGTATGAACAAACTAGATAAACTAATTAAACTTTTTGAATCCTTTCCTGGGGTTGGTGCTCGCCAAGCCAAACGTTTTGCTTTTCATATTTTGACCTTGAGTGATTCAGACACAACAGAATTATCAAAAATAATCGCTGAGCTGAGAGACACGGTTATTGAGTGTGCTAGCTGTCACCGCTTTTTTAGTACCCAAAATCACGAAACAATTTGTTCAATCTGTAATTCTGGCAATCGTGACCACAATCGCCTATTGGTAGTTGAACGCGACTCAGACATTCAAGCGATTGAACGAGCCGGCGCCTATGACGGTTTATATTTCGTATTTGGTGGTACTGTTCCCCTCTTGAGTTCCGGAGAAAACAAAAAATTGCGGGGCGCCGCTCTCAAAGCGACAGTGGAAACCAGAATTCCTGAAGGACTAACCGAAGTTATTTTAGGTTTTTCTATTAATCCCGATGGTGAAAATACTTCCCGATTTGTCGAATCAATCATTGGACAAACCCTCAAAGAAAAAACAATTAAAATCTCACACCTAGGACGTGGACTATCGACCGGTAGCGAGCTGGAATACGCCGATGCAGAAACTATAAAAAACGCCTTAAACGGTCGCTTCTAGAATTAA
>CAZWXM010000036.1:3773-6931 GCA_964637855.1 uncultured Candidatus Saccharibacteria bacterium
ATACGCCGATGCAGAAACTATAAAAAACGCCTTAAACGGTCGCTTCTAGAATTAAAAAATCTCCCAGTGGGAGATTTTTTACCTAAGTAAACAAAAAGCCCTTACGGGCTAATGTTTACTTAATTGAATCAATTGTGATTTCAGTGTACTTCTGTCGGTGACCAATTCTTCGGTCTCGGTTACTCTTGGCCTTGTAGCGAACAATTGTAATCTTTGGACCCTTCTTATCACCCAACACTGTAGCTTTAACTTTTGTTCCAGTGTATGGAGCACCAACCTTAGTTGAACTACCATCATCAGTCATCAGTACTTTGTCGAACTCTACTTTATCTCCTTCATTTCGCTCTTCGAGAAGTTCCACCTTTAAAGTATCGCCTTCACGAACGATATATTGTTTTCCACCAGTTGCAATAACCGCGAATGGTGAATTATTAGTTGTTTCTGTAGCCATAGTGACGAGAGTATACAAGATATTGGCTTTTTTGCAATGTCTTTTATCAGTTTTACTTATTTAGACCAAATCGACGATTTTTTATAAATCATCATCTTTATATGGCTTGTCAATAGAAAGAACATTTACATCCATAGTTTCACCGGTAATCCTGGTTACATCCTTATCAATCTTGCTTAATTCCTTGTACCCAGCGTTATAATGATTGACGGTTGTCGTCAGTGTATTACCTAGCTTTTGGTAAAAATCCTCATATTTAGCAATATGAACACTTAATTTCTCCACATTTTTAATAATATCCTGGGCTTTTTCCTCTATTTCCATAGCCTTCAAACCTTGTAGCACTGTTTGCAGATAAGCCAAAAATGAGGTTGGAGACACAATAATTACCTTATACTTACCGGCCGCCCGCTGGATAAGATTTTCTTCACCTAAGCCAACTTTATTTGATAACAAGTCATAGTAGATTCCTTCGTGTGGAATAAACATAAAAGCAAAATCAGTTGTCTTCTCACTTGGCCTGATATATTTGGCAGTTTCGGTAATTCTTAATTTTAGGTCGTTAATGAAAACCTTTTCATATTGTGCCCGATCGGACGGGTCGCGGGCTTCCACCAGACGATTATAATTTTCTAAAGAGAACTTTGAATCAATTGGAATTACCTTTCCTTTCACAAATACCACCGCATCAACAATCTCACCATCGTTGAAAGCATATTGCATTTTGAAACTTTCTGGGGGCAGAACATTTTGTAAAACTGTTTCTAGATAGTACTCACCAAGAATTCCCCGCTGCTTGGGATTTTTTAAAATATCTTGCAATTCTTTCAGTTGGTCCGCCACTTGAAAAACTTGCTTAGAACTTTCTCCCACCATTGAAACTTCCTTCACCACATTACGTAGTTGCTCATTCATTTCTTTATTTATATCCTGAATCAATTCTCGACTCTCACGAAATTGTACTCGACTCCCCTCCTGCATCGCTCGATTAGTTTCGCTCATCTTAGAATCTACCGTTCGCGACAGTTCTTCAATCCGTTGCATTAAGAGTAGGGCTTCCTTGTCATCTTTAGGTTCTTCTACTTTAGGATTCATCAGCCGATAAGCCACAAAACCATTAATCACCAGTAGTAAGACTCCAAAAATAATAAAAAGTGTTTCCATATTCGCCCTATCATACCACCTCATTCCCTCTCTCTAAAATATGCTAAAATCTAGACATATGTTATTACATGAACAAATCAAAGCTAGTTTAAAAGACGCTATGAAGGCTCGGGATGAAGTAAAATTACGAACCGTTCGTAGTATCCTAACCGCCTTTATGAATGAATCAGTCGCTACTGGCGGCACACCTCAAAGTATTCTAGAAGATGATAAAGCTTTAGCGGTAATCAAGCGTTTAGCCAAACAAAGAAAAGAATCTATCACTCAGTTTGACGCCAACAATCGTCCTGATTTATCAGAACCAGAAAAAGCTGAATTGATTGTTCTAGAAAGCTACCTACCCCAAATGATGTCAATCGAGGCCATTAAACCGATTGCTGAAGCTAAAAAAGCTGAGCTTGGTGTAGAGGATAAAAGTAAAATGGGTGTACTCGTCGGAGCAGTGATGAAAGAATTAGCTGGTAAGGCTGACGGTGGTGATGTTAAGTCAGTGGTTGAATCCTTGTTTTAATTTATTATGAATGGTTTTTCTGAAAATACTAACCAGCAGACCTACTCTCAGGCCATTATCGCTAGCGTTGAAAAATTTTCTGGTCTTATTCCCAAAGACACCATCATTCCCTTTCTAAAGGAAATTGAACTGCATTTGAATGCTGGTGAAAATTTTACTGATGCCATGCACAAAACCATGACTCGTTACAAGATAAACTGGAATGATGAAAATTATCAGTCTGTCGCTTACGACTACAAAGAAAACCTCGAGCAAATCCAAGCGCAAAATGAGCAAGATGTCGCTGACTATGCTGAGCTATACAAAGAAGATATTTTAGCTGGCGCCAAGACAAACGAAGAAAACCTCACCAGTAATTTAGACAACGATTAAACCCCAGCCTCAACAACCTATTACTTAGTATCTGCGAGCACTGAGTCTTTTTAAACACGTTTACAAAAACCCTATTTTATGCTATAATCAAAGTAGATTGTTTCATTGATTTTATATGAAAGGAGGCTATCGTGGCCTATTACGACGTAAAGCGAGTTGAGCAAGCTAAAAATAAAGCCGAGGAGAAACACAAGGTTACGCTAATGATGGAAGCCTGTGTCCTAACAGTAACTGAATGTATCAAAAAATCAGCTGAGGCTAGAAAAATCAGTAGCCGAATAAACTATTCTGATATTTACAACCTAGGGATTAACAGTACTTTTTTTGGTAATCCTCTACCTTCAGAATTATTTTCTGCCTATAGATGTTTTTTAGGTTTTTATTTTGCTTCGTTCAAAGTCAGAACCATAAAACCCAAAGGTAAAGCTGTTCATAAGGTAATGCACCAAACTAAACTTTTTTCTTAAACTTTAACCACCTGACTTACTCAGGTGGTTTTATTTACAAAATTAGAATTCTATGTTTTAATGTAGGCTGAATTTTGTTCAACACAATCCAAAAGGAGTTTAAAATGACTGGAAACACAGTGTTATCTAGAAATGCAATGGTGGCTAGCAAAGAATCATTTCATATCACTCATTATCATCTACGAAAAGATTT
>CAZWXM010000037.1:0-6464 GCA_964637855.1 uncultured Candidatus Saccharibacteria bacterium
GCTTAACCCCTCAAGACATTAGCTTTTGTGAATACAAATCTAGTTTTTTACCTTTCTAATTAATCAGAAAATCTAGGATTTGAGTGCAAAATGTCCGTTAGATATTAAATAACTAAATCTGCTGGTAGAAACGCTCCGCCAGGGCTAATATCATATATTTTTATTGGTTTTAGAACTAACAGTCCCTTTAGAATTCGGCTAGGGTTTTGCGTGGCGACCCAATTTACCGCCGCCGCAAAGTCATCTCCTGAGCTGATATACAGGACATTAGCCTTAATTTGTAAACCTTTCATATCAGTCCAGGCAGTGAGGGCCACTTGTTCTACCGCTTGGGTATTTTTAGCAGTTTTGTCCATAAAAAAATCAAACAACCAGATAGAATCATCATTGGTTTTAATCATTGAAACCGGCACCACATTGACACCATCAGATCCATTAGTAGCTAGAGCTTTGGCATAAGCATTGTCAAGAAAAGCTTTGAGGGTTGAGTTTAACATAAAGAGATTTATTAGATTAGTTAAAATAATTTAGGTAGATAGTTTCCGGTGCTTATCGACGGACAGGGCTAATCTGAGTATTGATACAAAAAAAAGCAATGACTTATATCTTCAACCACCTAGGAGAATCAGTCCTAATATAGCTGCAAACCACTTAGCTCAGCTTGGCATAGTGGTTATTTCATTTACAGTATGTTTCATATCAATAGTGTACACTAATTAAATTCTTAAATTGTAAATGTTACAATATTTTGATGATAAATCACGATTTTAGTAATGTGCAAAAATTGTCCTGGGCATTAGTAGTAATGTTTATAGTAGGTACGCTCGTTGTTATTTCTGGGTTGCTTTTGCTTGGTGGTATCGAGCTATTCCAGTTTTTATGGATTTCTCTCATTCAAGCTTTTGGACTAGGAATGGCAATTACAGCTTTGCTGTTTTTCCTTCTGCGCTTAGTCTGGCGTTTGAAGGCGGCACCGATGGGAATTTCAATGATATTTTTTATAGTAGGCGTCAGTTTGTTCGTCTCGGTTTCGGTAGGACGTCTCTACGCCTTGCAGTACCCGGTATACGTGGAATCATTCGGTCCAGGTTCAGGTCCTGGTCTGCCGATGAAGAATGTAATTAATTTTTTTCAGCACATTAATGAATTTACTCACGTTGCTGATATTGCCCGTGACCCAAATGATGTTCCGTCACCAATTACCGTACTTGACCCATCTCAAGAAACAGCAGGTGTAATAAATATGATATCTACCAGTGGCACTTTGGCTATAGTTGATGCTAGTACTACACCTGAAATTGGTAGTGAGTTACGTGAGTTATATTTAGAAACAACAGAAGTGTTATCAGAAATTGCTCCAGGGATAATCCAAAACTATTGGACTTTTAATAACACTGTGCCAGGGCCACTCTTTAGAGTACGAGAAGGTGATATTGTGCGAGTGACTATTAAAAATAATGAAACTAGTCTTCATCACCATAATGTAGATTTTCACGCTGCGACTGGCCCAGGCGGAGGCGGAGCTGTTTCTATGGTGGCACCCGGTGAGTCTAAAACCTTTACCTTTAAAGCCCTTAATCCTGGATTGTTTGTTTACCACTGTGCTGCTCCCAATATGGCTGTCCATATGGCACACGGTATGTACGGTTTGATTTTAGTTGAACCAAAAGAAGGTTTACCGGCGGTTGATAAAGAATTTTATGTTATGCAAGGTGAGCTGTTTACTACCGGCGCTATCGGTCGTCGAGGTTTGCAAGCCTTTGATGCAAAAAAGATGATGCAGGGTATTCCAACCTACATTACCTTTAACGGTCGACCAGATGGAGCGGTGGGAAAAATGAAAGCCAAAGTCGGAGAAAGGATTCGCATGTATGTCGGTAATGGTGGTGTAGCTAATAACTCTTCATTCCATGTGGTTGGAGAAATCTTCGATACGGTTTATCCCGAAGCTTCAATCGGTGGCGCGATGTTTAAAAATGTACAAACTACCAATGTACCAGCAGGAGGAGCAACGATTGTTGAGTTTACAGTTGATTATCCGGGTACCTATGTCTTAGTTGATCATGCATTAATGCGCACCGACAAAGGAGCATGGGGAACCATTGAAGTAACTGGCGAAGCTGACATAACTATTTTCGACGGTGATTTTTCAAAGCACGAACACACTGGACATTAAAAGGTAATACAACTTTAGAGTTTAACTTTTCACTACCTTAGATTGGGGAAGGTTGAATATAAATTCAATGCCTGACAATTTTGTTGAACTTATCTCAAGCCAAGCCTTTAATGAAATTTTAGAATCTTGTGGTATATTACCAGTCATGAGTTTAAGCGTTGGCATCGTAGGCTTACCTAATGTCGGTAAATCCACACTTTTTACCGCCCTCACTAAGAATGAGGTTCTTATTGCTAACTATCCTTTTGCCACCATCGACCCGTCAGTCGGAGTAGTAGCCGTACCTGATGCCCGATTAGCCACTCTATCTAAAATTTCTGGTTCAAAGGAAATCCTACCGGCCATTATTGAATTCGTAGATATCGCTGGACTAGTAAAAGGCGCCGCTTCTGGAGAAGGCTTGGGAAACAAATTCCTCTCTAACATTCGTGAGACAGATATGATTGCTGAAGTAGTAAGAATTTTTGAAGATAGTGATATTCACCATGTCTCAGGCGGAATTGATCCGATGGGCGATATCGAAGTAATTAATCTAGAATTAATTATGGCTGACGCTGAGACTGTCAGTAAGCGTTTAAATAATTTGGAGCGAGATGTAAAACGCGGTGATAAAAATGCTGTCGTTGAGAAAGCCGTTCTAAGTAGACTAATGGAACACCTAGACGCTGGGCAATTGGGCAATAGCTTAGAGATAACAAAAGAAGAAGCTTTCTTGTTGAAAGGTCTTCACCTGCTAACTATGAAAAAGTTTCTTTATGTTTGTAATAAAAAACAAGACGCTTTCAATCTTGATGATAACAATGATGAACGTTGGCAAGAGCTTATGAACTTTTTTGAAGCTACTAATTCAGAGTACGTAGTAGTAGACGCGGGAATGGAACATGAGCTACGTGATTTGAGTGATGAAGAAAAAAATGATTTTCGTCGCGAGTATGGTGCGCAAGACAGTGGGGTAGAATCATTGATTCGCGCTTGTTATCACAACCTAGGTTTAATGAGCTATTTCACCACTGGAGAAATGGAAACACGCGCTTGGACGGTACCAATTGGTAGCACCGGACCAGAAGCAGGAGCCGCGATTCACTCTGACTTCCAAACTAAGTACATTCGCGCTCAGGTAGTCGCTTTTGAAGACTTAGTAGTAGCTGGCTCAAAAGCCGCCGCTAAGGAAGCCGGTAAACTCCGCACTGAAGGTAAAGAATATATTGTAAAAGATGGTGACGTGATTGAATTCATGCACTCATAAATAAAAGGTCGGTTCGCAAAGCGAACCGACCTTTTTATTTATGAACCTTCTCCCGGTCCATTCTTCATTTGGACTGGACTTACGATGTTTGGGTCCCACTTGGCTTTAATTTCGCCATTTTTACTTTCAAAATCCTTAATCTGGTGTTCTAAATATTGTTGCAAACGTTTAGCGTGTTGGGGCGTTAGCGTATAAAGCGTACCTTGATTACCTGAGGTCAAACCCATGACAAAATATTCTGGCGTATAAGCTAAATTAATACTTTCACAGAACACTTTTGGAGCATTTTTAATATCTTCTTGTTTCATATTTTCATTATACAATAAGCGACGCTCTTCAACCAAAACTTGCAATAAATTGAAATGGTACTTTAATACATAAGTAGCTTATCAAGTTTAACTTTCATTTATGAATTTCAAAACTATTATTTCTCTTACTTTTGCTGTTGCGTTAGTACTCACATCTACTGTTATTACCGCCCCTTCAGCCGAAGCTTCTTGCAGCAGCAGCGGTTATTTCCATTCCGATGGAAAATGTGAGAACTCTTTTAAAAGCTGGAAATCGTGGAGCCATGATTTTAAACCAAAGTTTGAGCAACCGCGTAATTATGGCTTTGATGATACTCAATTGCTAATGATGATTGAGCGTCTCCAAGAAATGATTCGTCTTTTAGAGCAAAGGTTAGATAATCAATCTGACCAAGGTGATGTATCAGTAGTAACTCGCAGCGCTATCAGTGTCGAGGAAGACAGTGCCACTCTACGCGGCCGACTTTACCTTAATGACGAAAGTGAAGCTGATGTCTACTTTGAGTACGGCACCACCAAAACAAATTTAGACGAAGAGACTGACCACGAAACTATCACTGATGGGGACGATTCCGATTACTTTGAATCAAACATTGATGATTTAGAGGCTGGTCAAATCTATTATTACCGAGCCGTAGCCGAAGATGAAAATGGTGACGAGAGCTACGGCATGATTAGTTCATTTAAGACCATTTCAACCGATGATTCTGACTTACCATCAGTCACTACCAGTCCAGCCGAAGATATTACTGAAAATACCGCTGAACTACATGGTTCAGTCGATATGAATGACTATGAAAATGGTCTTGTCTTCTTTGTTTACGGTGAAGACGATTCAGTCGTGAGTGATATTGAAAATGACTACACTGAATTTGCTGACATCAACGAAGATGGCGATAACCTACAGAAAGTAGAAGTTGATAGTGACCTAGATAATGACGAACAATATCAACCAGATATCGCGGATTTAAACAAAGACACTAAAATCTACTATGCAGTCTGTGTAGAATTTGAAAATAGTGATAATGACCAGGAGCTAATCTGTGGTATTACCAAATCATTCCAAACCGACGCTAATTAATAACCAGCCCAAACCCTCGCTAGATATGCGGGGGTTTTTGGCGTAGAATATAGACATATGGAAAATCACACCGCGAAAAATTTTGTTTTGCAACTTGGTTCAGTAGTAACGCTTTATTTATCATTAAGTTTTTTATTAGTCCTACTTTTTGGTCTTATCAATCTTATTTATCCTGACGCGACAGAAGGCAGTTGGGCCATTGATAGCGCAGCTAGCAGTATCCGACTGGGTATCGCCATGACTATTGTTTTCTTTCCAACCTATTTGATTCTGACTCGCTTAGTAAACAAGTCCCGACGTAAAGACGCTCAAGCTAAATACTTAGGACTTACTAAGTGGCTAATCTATCTATCACTTTTAGTTGGGGGATTAGCTCTACTAATTGATTTGGTAGTAGTGATTATGACTTTCCTAGAAGGTGAAATTACGCAAAGATTTATTTACAAAGCCTCTTCAGTATTAGTAGTAGTTGGTGCCGCTTTTCATTACTACTTACTTGATGCTAAAGGCTACTGGCTAAAACAAGAACAAAAGTCTATCTTTTTTGGTATCGGCGCCTCAATATTGGTGGCAGCATCAGTGATTTTTGGTTTTACACACATTGCCGCTCCAACTGAAGTCCGTGAACAAAAGCTTGATGCTACGCAAATCTCAGATCTCCAAAATATCCAATGGCGCGTCCAAGATTATCTAACTCTTAATGGTGTTCTACCAGCTACATTGGCAGATATCGAGACTCAAATCCCAGTCCAAACTGCGCCCGAAGGCCGTCCGGCTTACATCTACGCGGTAACAGATAATGGCTTTAAGTTGTGTGCAACTTTTGCCAAGGCTTCACTTCCAGATGAATTTTCATTTGCTGGACCAATCACTGTCGGTCAAGAAGAAAAGGGAATCATCCTAAATCCTGACAATTGGGAACACGGTACAGGTGAGGTTTGTTTTGAGCGAGTGGTTAAGTAAAATATGGAAGGAACTGCAAATTTAATCGACAAGTTATCAAATGAACTCCCTGCAACAGCGGTGGGAGTTGGAACATTAGTGATGTATGTAGCATTTGTCGACTTAACTAAAGATTCACAGTTTATTCTTAGTATTTCATGGATAGAAAGAATAATATTAGTTCTTGTTTTAAGCTACATACTTGGAAAGATTTTTACTTATTTGGGTTATTTTATTGTTCTATTCTTAAGCAGCATTGTTCATTATCGAAATTTTAAAATCTATATTCTAGAATTTATTGATGAACTTAAACTTATGAAACCAGGAAATAAATCAGTTAGTATGTTTAAGAATAATCTTTTGCTACTACCAGAAATATACAAGTTCATAGGGGAAAATGAATCAGTGCATAAAATGTACATTGAAAGAGTGGCTTCAATGAGTTTTTGTTTGTCACTTTTAGGAGCTGTAATATCTGCACCATATTTTATTAACAAAGCACTTTATAATATGGGAGACTACCAACTCATAATATTTTTTTCACTACTCTTGGCGTTTAATTCCTTGATGAATAGAAATAAGTTCTATGGACACTGTGCAAAAGCACATTCAAAAGAATCAAAATAAAATTTTACACCCACCTAATTCAATGGCACAATAAGACCCTAACTAATTAGGGTCTTATTTTATTACTTATGCATAAAAAGTTTG
>CAZWXM010000038.1:0-6350 GCA_964637855.1 uncultured Candidatus Saccharibacteria bacterium
CTACATAAAAAAGGGCGTTCACTTTGTGAACGCCCTTTAAATTTATTACTTAATCTACAGCTCGCAACCGCTGGATTCAGACCTAGGAAATGGTCTGAATCCAGCGAAGCGCCTGTATAAATTCGTAATAGTCGCTTTTGGCTCCTTTACTCATTCAATTTTGGTAATGGTATCTTTACCGCGATTGATATCGAAACGACCAGTAACTTCGCCGATATGGAGTTTAACACCCAAATCCCCATACTTATCTTCAAGTAGTTGTCCCATCTTTTCAGCTTGGAAAGCCAGAGTTGGGTGAACACGATTTGAAGCTCTGAGTTCAATTAGGTAAGTTAAGGCGGCTAAATCCCCAGTTAGGAAATTACTGATTTTGTAACCCATCGGTAGGTAGTACTGACTAATAAATTTATCAGCAGTTAGTTTTAATGTAGCGATTCTCTGAGTTTCAATAAATTCAACAGCGGCGGCTTTTAAAGAATCAGTTAATTCGTTTAGATACCAGTCATGAAAACCAATTTCAGAAGTTAATAAAGGCATTCTTTGCGCTACCGCTCGATGTCGTTGCACATCTCGAAATGAACCAAAGTCTAGTGTCCAAGCAAAGCTAGTCACACCATAAGCCCCAATCCACTTTGGTAGTTCAGTTTTAGGTGGACGTTGATTGATTAGTTCAAAGTATGGCTTTAGACCAACCTTATTAATACCATCGTGCACGATGGCCATCTCTGGAGATTTGGCATCATGGTAATAATAATTTTCTTGAGCTAGACCACCTAGATAATTTTCAGTTTCTTCATAACGCTTTTTGGCAAAAGAGTTTTCGTAAACTTCAATCATCGCGTCCTCTAGTTTGTTGGCAATTTCTCTGACTTCAGCTAGTGGATGGTGTCGCATGATGGTAATCCGGTCCGCAAATTGTCGAAGCGTAGTGGCCCAAGCTAGATTGGTACTAGTTCCAGCCGGCAAGAAGCCACGACAGATATCGAAAGCCCGAGCGTTGATAGCGTTGATGTAAATTTTTTCATCCTCACCTTCGGCTAAAGGATAACGATTGGGCAATTCGGCTTTCATTTCTTCCACCGCTTTAAGATAAAACGCGCGCCAATCTTCTAAGACGGCAGTACCAGCAGCTGTTTTGAGCGGGTTGATGATAGGTTGACGGTCAAAGGGAATATAACGAGTCGAAGCTTCTTGACCGTTATAAAGGGGAGAATCTTGAATCGCTTTAGCGGCCAACATAGAAACACCTTCAATAAAGACAACAGCGGTACCGCAATCACCGATTGATTTATGACCATAACCAACATAATAGGTCTTCATAAATTTTTCGGCGCCGCGTTCGGCTAAGACTTGTAAGTGCGCATCAATCCCACCAGTGGAACGTGAGTGTAGCGCTTGTAACATTGATGTCATTTCGGCTGTGAGGACAGCCCCTGAATCTAAAATAACGATTTTACCACCACCTTCAAGATGAGTCGTGTGGTGTTTTAATTGTTCAATATTTGTCATTGAGTTCATTGTAGCAACCTTTCTGTTTGTGAGGAACTAATTAAAGTTTAAATTTAAGTCCAATAAAACAGCTTTAAATGTCTGTATAGATTGACCGGTTTTACATTTTGTGTCGAAGCTAAGCGAAAAGTTACTTATTTAGAGGGAGCCACTGCTGAGTGTGTTAAAAATATTAGATATGAGTTTTATTGTGATAGATGGAGCCGATGGTTCAGGTAAAGCTACCCAGGTTAGTTTGTTAGTCGAGAGACTGAAGGCCGAAGGCCAGGCAGTGGAAACGATTGATTTCCCGCAATATAAAAATAATATTTTCGGGCAACTATTACGCGAGTGTTTAGATGGTAAGCGCGGAGATTTTTTACAAGTTGATTCTCGGATTGCTTCGACCTTGTATGCGGCTGATAGATTTGAATCAGCGCCAAAAATTAGAGAGTGGTTAGCCGCCGGCAAGACGGTAGTGGCGGACAGGTATGTCAGTTCGAATATGTTACACCAAGGAGCTAAGCTTCATGATGAAGCCATGCGAACTGAATTTTTGTCTTGGCTCGATAATATGGAACATGGGGTTTTTGCTTTGCCGCGTCCAGATTTAATTTTGTATTTGGATATACCATATTCTTATCGATTAAAAATGATGCTTCAGGATAAGACTAGGGGAGAATTAGACCAAGCAGAAGTTAATGCTGAACACCAAGCCCAGACTGAAGCGGCCGCCCAAAAGCTCGTCGCTGGGTTTAACTCGTGGCAAGCGATTTCATGTGTGACCGAAGAGGGTAGCTTAAATAGTCGCGAAGCTATTCATGAGCTTATTTATAGTGCTATTAAACCAGTGATATAATTTCGTATATGATCTAGATAACTAAAAGCCGAGAGCTAGTTCCTTACCCTCCACAGTTAAGTTTAAGAAAATAAATATGGACATGTTTACTAAAATAGAAAAATGGAACGAAGAAAGAGGTTTGTTAGGAAAAGGTTTTGATCACACGCGTGAAGCCTCTTTTATTATCGAAGAATTACTAGAGAGCACTGGTGCCTACGACAGTGTTACCGCCAGAGATAGAGCAATTGAGTACGCCAAAGAAATAATTAATGAAGTTAATTCAACTCCTGAACAAATAGTGGACGCTTTGGCTGACATTATTGTCTTTGCTACTGGAGCGATTGCAAAAAATGGTTATAGTCCCTCCTTAGTGATGGACGAGGTTTTTAAAGAGATTGATTCGAGAAAAGGAACTTTAGTTGAAGGGAAGTTTGTTAAAGATACCAGTGTTGTTCCTTACAAAGCCGATTTTAATAATTGTAAAAAATAATATTTAACATGAGTGACTATAAATTTATCGAAGGGCAGGATAAAGAAATTTATGCCGCTCTAATCGGAGAAGAGAAGCGAGAAAATAGTGGGGTGGAATTAATCCCGAGTGAAAACTACGTGAGTAAGGCTGTGCGTGAAGCTAATGGTTCGGTTCTGACTAATAAATACGCTGAAGGTTATCCGGGGCGACGTTACTACGGCGGACAAGAATTTACTGATGCCGTGGAGAGAGTAGCGATAGAGCGAGCTAACAAGTTATTTAAATCTAAGTTTGCGAACGTTCAGCCTTTAGGCGGAGCTAATGCCAACGTGGCGATGTATTTTGCACTCATGGAGCCGGGAGACACAGTGCTCGGAATGGACTTATCACATGGCGGACATCTTACTCATGGACATCCAACCACCGCTATTAATAAAGTTTTCAATTTTGTGCGGTATAAGATGAAGGATATTGAGACCGGTGAGATTGATTACGATGAATTGCGAGCAGTGGCGCAAAAAGAAAAACCCAAGATTATTCTCGCTGGCTTTTCTTCATACAGTCGGGAGTTGGATTATGCAAAGTTTGTTGAAATTGCGCGCGAAGTCGGGGCGTACGCAGTGGCGGATGTCGCACATATCGCTGGCTTGATTGCGGCTGGTGTAGCTAAGAACCCATTTGATTATGGATTTGATGTGATGACAACTACGACTCATAAGACTTTGCGTGGTCCCCGGGGCGGAATGATTTTAGTTCGTGAAGATGAAGAGATAGCGAAGAAAATTAATAAGGCGGTTTTCCCAGGCATGCAGGGTGGTCCACACATGCATATTATTGCCGCCAAGGCGGTAGCCTTTGGTGAAGCGTTGCAACCAAGATTTAAGGATTATGCGCTACAGGTTTTGAAAAATGCGAAAGCGATGGAAGCAGTGTTCAAGGCCCACGATGTATGGCTACAGTGCGGTGGAACGGATAATCATTTGCTGCTAGCTGATGTTTATAAGTCACTCGGTATCACTGGGCAAGAAGCCGAGACAGTGCTCGATGCAGTAGGAATCACTTTAAATAAGAACATGGTTGCCAATGAGCCGCGCACAGCGCTTGACCCATCTGGCATTCGCTTTGGTACACCAGCTATGACTACTCGGGGCATGAAGGAAGCCGAAGCCAAGGAACTAGCTGAACTGATGATTCGCGCCATGAAGGCCAAGGACGATGAAGAAGCTAAAGCGGTGATTAAAGCGGAGGTGATAAAGCTCTGTGAAGCTTTCCCAATTCCAGAAGTGTTTTAGGGATAAATAAACAAACGGCCGGCAGCGCTTGCGCTGCCGGCCGTTTTGTTTACAAAGTAGTTTAATTATCGTAATCTCAACCTAGATAAATTTTTTGAGGAGGACTTTTAAATGTCTATTGTTCATGCAAACTATGTAGTAGCGGTCGAGGAAATAATTAAAAATGGTTACACCTTTTTGGATGTAAATTTGCCGTTTTTAGTAACTCATCGAAAATCAATTAAAGCTTTTATTGAAAGGAGATTAAGTCTTGGTGATATAAAAAATTGGGTGTACTTGATGCCAGGTGAAGAAGAAACTGAAGCAGGTTTGGTTTTACCGCGCGTGGGTAAAGATTTGAAATATTCTTTCCACGATAGTCATTTTTTGAGGCAACAAATCCAAGCCAAGGCAGTGATACTTACGAAAGAAGACGAGGAATTTTTGCGGTTGAATAAAAAACTTTATGCGGTGGGGGGAGAAATTTCCGCTAACCTGATTAAGGTTTTAGGAATTAAATTCTGCAAATCTAGTTTGTTAGATAATTATTATCGAACAACTAAAGAATCAATCCCATATTCGATTACAATTTTGCGTGGACTTTACTATCCTGAAGCGCTTGAACAAAAAGGGGCTAAAAAGCATATTGATAAAAATCTCGTTACTGTTCATTTTGGTGATACTGGCGGTAGTTTAGTTTCTTATCAAGACGTTGATGATCCTGTCGGAAAAACTTTGTTCATTCCTGAAGGCAAAGCAGTAGCTTTTTTTGGAGTTAAAATTCTTTGGGTAACTAAAGGTAAAGTGCAACCGTTATGGCATGGCTCGATAACCGAGGGTGGAAAGGAAAGACTAGCTAATCCATTTTTTGCTCACACCTCAGTCGAGGATTATTTAGTAAAAGATGCTCGAGAAGCTTATGATTACTTTTACACCAGCAATTAATTTAGATAGATATTTTTGCCACAAGCTTTAGCTTGTGGCATTTTATTTGTTATGATTTAAGAACGTTATTAAATCATGATAAATTTTCTTTCTCACGTTAAGAAACATTGGCTATCGATTGCTTTTGTATTAGGTTTTGTTACCGATACGATTCTCCTCAATCAAGTCGACAGCTTAATGGATAATCTAGTTCTTCTTTTTTATGTCGTACTAGCGAGTGTCTCAATTATTTTATTTTACGTGGGAGTAGCCGAACGAGGCCCGGCCTTTTTGGCCAGGTGGTTCAAAAAATATGCGCCAATTACGATGCAATATTCTTTTGGTGGTCTCCTGTCGGGAATGTTGATTTTCTATGGTCGGAGCGGTGATTGGTTGGCGAGCGCACCATTTTTGATTGTGATTGTGGGAATTATTTTTGGTAATGAAATGCTCAGTAAGCGTTCTGATCGTTTGATTTATCATGTGGCATTGTATTTTATTGGGTTGTATTCATATGTAGTTCTAGTGGTGCCAGTTTTAACTGGCAAGATGGGTGACGCCATTTTTATCTTGAGCGGCTGGATTGCTTTAGGAATTATTACTTTTGTAATTCAAACTTTATTTAAAATCGTACCAAATTTTTTAGTGGCCAATGTGCAGCGAGTAATTGCGACGATTGGCGCAATTTACATTGGTTTTAACGTTTTGTATTTCACAAATACAATTCCACCGATTCCGCTCTCTCTAACGGAACTTGAAATTGTTCAGTCGGTTACTCGTACTGCCGATAATAATTATCGGGTGGAAGTAGAAGTACAACCTTGGTATCGAAATATTCCGCTAATGAAACCAATTATTCATCCAACTCACGATATGATTGCTTGTTTTGCTCGGGTTTATGCCCCGACTAAACTTTCGACCAAAATTTATCATCGGTGGGAATATAAAAATGCTGATGGAGATTGGCAAGAACACTTTCGGCTGGGGTATGAAATTTCTGGTTTAAATAAAGGCGGTTATCGTGGTTATACCAATTTGCAGAATTTCTTTGCTGGCACTTGGCGCTGTAGTGTAGAGACGGGACGGGGACAAGTTTTGGGTCGGGTGACGTTTATCGTCAGTAATGATGTTGGTCAAACTCAAACCAAAGTGGTCATAAAATAAATTTATTATAGCTAGTTTTCATTTTTTCTAATCGTGCTAACATGACTAAGTAGCCTGATACGTTACCTTCACCCCAAGGGTATTTCCAATGGTGATACTAAAGGGGCATTATTATGTCTGATATACATACACAATTTTTATGTCTAAATTACACGGCCGGGAGAACGACTCGGTAGAAGTTTTAAATGAA
>CAZWXM010000039.1:0-6243 GCA_964637855.1 uncultured Candidatus Saccharibacteria bacterium
CCCGGAGACGCGTTGTCTGGCACCTTAATAGTAAAAGGGATTTCTACAGTTTTTTCAGCGGGAATAACTAACTCTTCTTCATTAATATGAATCCATTCGGCAACAGTGTCTCCTTGAGCTTGTTCACTAATGACGGGCAAAAACTTTCCTTGCCCACCTTCTCCTTGCGGAGCAAAATTCACCGCATTTGCATAAACCTTAATTTCATAAGGATTTGAATTTATCACTCTGATGGTACTAGGCCACTCCTGACTAGGAGAAGCTGACATATCAAAAATAGTGGGAGATACACTAAGCGTGAGGGAGCCTTGGGCCGACACAAAAACTGGCAGCGCGGTTAAAACAAAAGCCGCTAGTAAAATTATTTTTGAAAGTTTATTCTCTTTTAGTTTTAAGGTCGATATCATGGTCTTTCGGGTTGGCGTCGTGTCCATCTCTAACATACATTGTAACCTCTTCTCCATCATCCGGATAATAACGCTCATGAATAAAAGCTCTTCTTAAAAGTAGCGTTAGTAAAATTACTACTATTAAAATACCACCAAAAACCACTAAAAGTAAGTGCAGTGGCATCATATAAAAGAAGGTTGTGTCATAAAGTGAACCGGCTTGATTGGTGCCGTATTGTAGGGATAAGTTTGCTTTATAACGCCCTAGTTTATTACCTAACGGTATATTGGATTGTAGGTCTAAACTTTGTCCTGGTTCAACCGACAATCCTTCCTGATTAACTTCAACTGAACTCATTTCTTCACCTCTTGAATTGTAAAAGATGATTTCTCCAACCGGAGTAGCGGTTAGGTCTCCCAAATTACTTAAACTTATATCAATGGTTTTGTCAGCTTCGTTAACAACAAAACGCTTGGTATGAAAATTATCAATTTTCATACTATCTTTTCTCTCATCTGCTACTGTAATCTTGAGGATTACTCCATCAGCTTCGCCGGCCATAGCAATACTTTCGGCAGCAGGACGATTTGAAGCTGGAACAAAACCAAGAAAAACAAAATACTCACCTGGTTGAGCCTGGGGATTTACTCTGACGGTTAGCGGCACCTCTTTTTTGCCTTTTGGATCTATTTCAATTCGACCTCGTGTTATCTCAACCCAACTAGTCGGGGTAATAGTCCTGTCGGTCATTACTGGTGTGATGAACTCCTTAATTTCTCCACTGTTATCAACTGAAATTTCGTTTACAGTTACGAACACGACATACTTTCTATAATCTGAATCATTGGTTAAAAACACTTGATCGGTCACTACGTCATTGGCCACTACTTCCTTTTCAATTAGAAACGGTCTGATGGAAAAATCTGCAGCACTAACGTCAACCGGTGAATGTAAAAACCAAGTGACCACAAATAGAAATAAGAAAATAGATTTTTTGTTCATTGTAGTAATCATACCAATTAAAATACCGGAACGGCTATATAAGTAATACCAGTCTCATAAATTCCGGCTGGTTGTAAGGTATTGGCCATTATTCTATAAACAATATCCTCAGTGTCATTCGCTGGGACCGAGCTATACATAACCTCCTCCAAACTGGTACTCAAAGCTGAGTATGAATCAGTTGGCGCGAATCTGGCTGAGGCATTTTCTAGAGTCGCATCAGTCGTATGGTAACCGAAACAACTAACCGCTAACCCTGAGCAGGCGGTCGCCCAACTAGCTGGAGTAACATTACTACTGGTAATTGGCTCAATTTGCGTACCGTAGGAATTAACTAATTGTTGATCAGCGTATTTAAATATTTGGTAACCTTCAGTACCATTTGTATCTACAGAGATTCTTTGTGCCATCACAACATCAGTTCCAACCGGTAAAGAACCAAAATTGATAGTGGTCGGAGTTGACGTCGCATCGGTCGTAACCCCAGCGGTTGTAACATTTGCGTCTACTCCTGCAATCGAGAAAATTAGTTTAGTCGCCTCAATTACCGCACTCGGATAAGTACTACTGGCTACGACCGCTTCATCATTAGCTATGTCGTAAAGTCGGAAATAATAAACCCGACCATAATATTTTTGTGGGGCTTTATATTGTAGAGTAAATTCGTACTCCTTATTTTGACTGGCACCATGTGTGAAACCATTAAGGTAATTTGCACTCTCAACATGAGTACCACAACCATTTCCAACTCCGGACACGCAAGTATCAGAGCTTGATAAAACTGCATTTTGAATAACAACATTATCCACCCCAGCACCATTGTAGTAACACCATTCTGACGAACTAGAGCAAGTTGTAGTAGAAACCACATCGGTTGCATCACTAAAATCTGAACTTTTTGCAAATTGAAGTTTAAACCGAGCATTAATTTGCGAAAGATTTTTAATTTCATCAACCGCAACTCGCAGCTTTAAAGTCTCATCAATTAATATTTCAATGGGGGCAGAATTTTCCGTCGCTCTTGGAGTAACTGGTGTCTCATTAGTCTCGTCATCATACCAGCGCCAATCATTTGTAATTGGAGTAAATCCTTCAGTTCTAATTTCAGGATAGTATAAGTATCCATCCAACTCTGTATCATCGACTTTAATCATTCTGAAACAATAAGTAGAGCGCTGGGCAGCGCCATTTTGCTCAATGTTCCAGTCATATTCAACATCTTCCCCTTCCAATACTCCGTATTGGTTTGCACTGGCTGGATTGGATTCTGTATAGCGACCAGCTCTATCGGCAACAGAAATTAGTAAGTCTCCCCCCGTTGGTGGATTACCAGATAAAGAAGTTCCGTCAGTGACACCAGCCGCATTGTAACCACGCCAAATTGCTCCACTGCCGGGAGCTCCAACATCAGACCAAGCTGCTACCGCGGAACAAGTAGTACTTCTTAGACCGTACTGTAATTTCACTTCCAAAAAACCGATTGGTAAAGTCGCATTAACGATTTTGGCGGTCATTCTTATACGGATACGTTGTGAATCAGCCAGTGGTTCATCGAGTGAACCAATCGCAGTATTTTCACCTAAATTGACTCCCCCTGGCGGCCAAGCATCAGTTGGTAGCAGAGCGTCATTATCATCATAAAAACGATAGTAATTTTGTCTTACAGCTAAGTCAGCCGCTGGCCACTGCACTACTTCTGTCCGATAAGTGAGAAAACCGCCGGAATCACTACGCCAGAGTTGGTAATTATTTACGTCGATAATAGTCACGCCAGCAATCATTCTCGGGTAGTTAGTACCAGTTTCATTATGATATGTAGTTGTAAAAATTGAAGCATTATTTGTTGCGTTTAAGGCTGTAGAAAGCGGAATAGAAAGCAAAAAAGGTTCCAATCCACCAGTGGTTGCACTGTTACTCCTTTGTACTACCATTTCCCCAGTAGCAGTCTGAGTATTTTCAATTACCCAAGCGACCGAAACATGGCTTTGCAAAATATCGGCAGTAACGGGTAGATAAAATGAAACTGCTCCAATACTGGATAACCAAACATCATGCCCGAAATCATCCATACCAGAACTTCCCCCAGCGTAACGTTTTTGCGAGTGAATAAAAGTTCTGGCTAAACTATTTACAGCGGTAATACTTTCTGTTTCGGTAGTATTAACGGCTGTATAGCTATGCTCAGCTCTTTGTATCTTCCAATTCAAACCAACAAATTCAACTACCGCGTAACTTACCTGACCTGTATTACCACCGTTAGCTCCGCGAGTGAATTCAGGTTGATTGGTACTAGATAGCCAATTAGACGTTGATTGATGGGCAAAGGCTTCAGTTCGGTTGGCCCCATTATGTCCTTGTCCAGTAATAAAAACCACCACATCAGCGTCATCAACTACTGACGGAACCGCTGGACCAGTATTACTATTAACTGTTGTACCGTAAGTTACAACATCTTGACTACGAACGACTATTTCATTATCTCCACCCGGTGGACCAATGTATTCAATTATTTCCCAATCAACATAAGTATTATTTATCGCACCAGTCTCTCGAGCGATAGTAAAGTTGGTTAAAATATTAGAAGGGTTTGAGATGTAAGCTACATAGTCGCGGGAGTTTTGGTTACCGCCTAGGGTATTTTTACCAGCTCCAGTATAATGTGAATTTGTAATACGAACGAAAGCACTAGTTGAAGCAGCCGGTGCGACATAATTTGTTCCCGCTACCAAGGTAACACCAGTTCCAGTAACAACGGTGCTTCCTCTCTGAATTTTAAAGTCTCTTTTGGGGACAGTCGTGACCTCGGCATATTGGTCATACTGCAAAAGGGCCGTTCCATTTCTGGTGACTCTAAAACAAAAGGTTGTGTCGTAAGGGGTCTCAGCCGTGGTCTGGATACTATATTCCAAATCAGTATGCTGGGTATTAGTAAGAGTAGTCGTAGCAGAAAATGATTCAGTATCCCTAACTCCACCATTAGTACCTAAGAAACTGACATTAGCATCGGTTACTCCACCACTTCCAACAGCGATATTTGTAGTAGTTTGACCATTAGTTAGATTAGGTGAATCGTACATACTCCATGATACTCCTCCGCCATCAGCATCAGTCCAGACAGAAACCAAATCACAAGAACTGGATTTAATTCCATACTCTAAACCATATCTATGAGGTACGGAAGTAGTTGCACCCTCATTTGAAATACCAATACGTAGTCGGATAGGCTGCGACTTTTCAAAATCAGGCAAAGCAGTATCCTCAGTTCCGCCCGTAGCTGACGTGGCTCCCGTCTCATTACCATCATCATTGCGCCAGTGGTAGTGAGTTTGAGTCACGATAGCTCCCACCAAGGTAGTCGATGAAGCAATATCAATTTGAGTTGAGGGAGAAACTGAACCACCACCCGAAACGACAACGTCACTCGAGCCAGAATTAATTTTTATATCAATGGTTTCGCCATTATTAGCACTCTCTGTGACATTCAAAACTGGATAAACACATAGTGATTGCGTTGTAGAAATAGCGACTGAATCAGTAAAACCAGCAAAGCCATCTACTGCATCAAAGGACGAAGTTGCGCTGCCAAATTGAGACTCACTTCCGGAGTAGGATTCACTAGCGCAATCATACGGATTGGATGTATCTAAATCATAATATAAACGTACATTACTAACTCCAGTGGTAGCATCAATCGTTCCAGTTTCGTTTATGGTAATACCTGTTACGTTTCTCGTACTTGAATTTTCTTTAATTACAAATTCCCCACCCGTGTAAAAATTTGTGGTTGGAATAGACACAGTGGAAATTTGTGTTCCGGTGGCGGAAACCAACACATCAGCAGCTACAGTAGCGCTAGGATAATTTGAATAAACTGGTAAGGGTTGCCCAGCGTCGGTCAACCTAAAACAGTAAGTGTCCCCCTCTACTGAAGAGGTGGAAGCTACCACCGAAAATTCCGCCTCAGTCCAATTGGTTGGTAAGAAGGTTAAAGTGTTTATTGATGAACTAGTATCACGCAAACCACCGTTTGGTGTTAAGAAAACTGAGTTTTCGTTAGTAACACCACCGATGGCATTAGAAATATCTGTAGAATTAGTACCGTCAGTTATAAAGGTTGAGTTTGATAAATTCCAAGCATCATCAGCTGCATTTATATCCGTCCAGCCACTCGCCGCGTCGCAGGTTGAAGGATTGCTGGCGTATTCCAGCCTCAGTGTCGTTGCTAAAGTAGAAGTTGAACCTTCATTGGAAACACCAAAGCGTAGCCGGCGTGGAGTGCTTTGCTGGATGGCGGTTAGAGGAGTATCTTCATTGCCACTGGTTCTTGAGGTGGCGCCAGTTTCATTACCATCATCGTATCGCCAATGATAGTGAGTTTGAGTCAAGATTGAATTCACAATGCTAGTCGAACCAGAAATTGCGAGTGCAGTGGATGGAACGACAGTTACTCCACCAGAAACTAATATATCAGTGGCCGGATTACTCACCTCAATCTCTAAAGTAGTTAAATCATCAGCGCTACTTAAAATATCTATAACTGAATAAAAACACATTGTCTGGGTGGGAGAGATTGAAACGGAACTAGTAAAAGCCGAAGTACCATCACTACCGGAAAAACCATTGGTGTCAGTCGAGCCAAATTGCGATTCAGCACCAGAGTAAGATTCACTAGCACAGTCATAAGGTGCACTAGTATCTAAATCATACAAAAGCTTAATATTATTTAAATCATTGGCGGCATCGACAGTGCCATTTTCAGTAATTACAATATCTGTTACGTTTCGAGAAGTAAGATTTGACTTAATGGCAAATTTTCCACCCACATACAAAGTACTGGTTCCGGCTCTATAA
>CAZWXM010000040.1:0-6163 GCA_964637855.1 uncultured Candidatus Saccharibacteria bacterium
CCGCCATAAATCTCACTGCCCTGAAACACAAAACCCCGACGCTTACAAAGCGCCACGATTTTTTCCATCTTATCTCCGTTATTTTCCATAATTTATTCAGCCACTATTCCATTATCTTTTTCGTACCCTAATTCGGTTGATAACTCTGTTGTAACAGGCGGTGCTTCGTTTTGCAAGAGTTCACCGGTAAAGTCATCGTTTGCCCGCATTAGCTGCTTATTTAGCAATACTGGTGTTTTACCAATCTGAGACACACTAGGTAAGGTAGTAATCTGGAAAGTCATTTCCTTACGCTCCCCAGAAGCAATATCGCCAATTGCCCACTGCAGCTTCTTTGAAACTGAGTTATAAGTTACCGCTCCCTCAGTATTGTAAATATCCAACCAAGTTACATAAAGTGGCAATGATGTTTCCACTATCGCATTGGAGACATCGTTTGCCCCTGCCTCGGCTACCAAAGTCATCGTGTAGGTATTAGGAACTCCAACCACTGGTGGAACTGGGCCTTTATCAATATAGCTAGCTGTGTTTTTTCCCGCTTGACCAGCAATCTTAACTTTAGAAGAATATTTTGCTTCAGCTTTAACCGTACCAATTAAAGTCTCCACCGCACTACTTTCTGCGACTCGCCGAGCATAAACATTAACTATTAATTCAAATGCTGAATTGGTTTTATCTGGACCTTGCTGAACTTTAAAATCCAAAGTTCGCACATCGCCCGGTAAAATTCTTTCGAAGTCACTATTGTTTGAAACTTCCCACTTAACCGTACCAGTATTTGAATCATAAAATCCAGACCGTCCGGTAATAGATTCTTTAGTGAGAGCATTTCCATTTGGCACCACCTCGACTACCATGTCATAAACTATTTCTTCCAACGTGTTTTTAATATTCAAGGTCACTACACCGTCTGTACTTTCAGGGATAATAATTTTTCTGTCTTTATCGCCATTAATATCTATCGCAATATCAATAAACGGTCTTTCAATTATGAAGTCGGCTTTGGCTTCCGTTAGAGCAGCGCTAATATCATTTTGATTACCGGTATCTTGCGGCCCAGCTTTGAAATTAATTCTGAACGTCTCATCCGTTAAGCCACCAACAATCCCTTTTAACTTAATAGTGAAAGTCTGCTCTGGTAAAATTTCATCAATCTTCCAAACACTTTGTCCATAGAATGGGGCTGGCTCAGAACTGTCAAAAGTAAAACCGTTAGGATATGAAGCTGTAACCAGGACATCTTTTAGTGGGGTTGAAGCATTTGAAACAGCGGTCATGGTAATATCTACCAACTGACCGGAAGCCACCTTTTCAATACTTTCGATTCTTAACACTAGTGGTGAAGAGCTAATTCTAAACGCTAAAGGACTGGCATCTTTATAGAAAGTTCCGCTAGAGCCATTAACTTTATATTCAATTGAAGCTTCAATATTTTTTTCAGAATTTTCTTCTCCAAATATTGCTACTTTAATTGGTATATTTTGTGATTCTCCGGAGTCTAAATTTTCAACAACAATTCTTTCTTCATAGAGATTTCTCGGTATTTCTTCCACCGAACGGGTACCGGCTGGATATTTCAAAACTAAAGTGGCTGATTCAATCGGAACTGGGTTTTGATTTGTCACAGCGACTTGAAGTGAGAGAACCTCACCCCCACCAATAGCTGACGGGCCGTCGATAGAAATAATAATGTTGTCACTGGAGATGTTATTACCACCAAAATATAAATATAAACTCGCAATTCCTGCGCCAAAAATAAAGATTACAAAACTACCAAGTAAAACAAAACTCCGGTAGTGTCTTTTGGGTTTTACTACTTCTGGCTCAGGGACTACCTCACCACCAGTAGCTAAGCTAGTTCTTAAGTCATTGGTATTAGTGGCCGGACTAGAATTAGCGACTCCCGCCCAATTACGATTAACGTTTACTGGTTCATCAGACAATTTATGTCGAACAGTCTGTTCTAACTCAGTTCCCCGATCATATAAACGCTTACGCATGGCATCAATTTGCTCTTGAGAATGAATATTCTTCATAAATTTATTATAACACTGGCTTACAAATGACTAC
The DNA here is from genome assembly GCA_964637855.1 of uncultured Candidatus Saccharibacteria bacterium. Taxonomy (GTDB): domain Bacteria; phylum Patescibacteriota; class Minisyncoccia; order Phycocordibacterales; family UBA918; genus OLB19. Next base: position 2,071 of record CAZWXM010000040.1, read on the forward strand.
TGGTTACTGCATGGGTATATAAATCGTTTATTTGCTTGGTTATTTTTTCATCAGCCGTGCCGATTAAGTCTTTTGGTGCTACTTGGTTAATTTCCTTAGGAATAAATTTGGTATCAACATAACCCAAATACGCTAAAATCTGGACCTGAATAGCAGTAGAAATAAATAGTCTGAACTCCGAATCTTTAACCAAAACTGCAAAAGCAGAAACAGCATAATCAAACAAGTCTGGAGTAGCTTCTTCACCTTTCATAAATCTTCGTAATAAACGAAACAAACTTACAACGTCACCGCGCGCTTCTTTATTGATAGCCTCGTGATAGTAATTTTTAAGAGCTTCGATACTACCAATTTTCCAACCATTTTTTCCTTTAACTAATGACACCCGTACCAATGAAAAATCTTGCAGGGCGTATCTTTGTCTAGACCGCTCTTCCCTAACACTGCGAGCTTCTGCATACAACATTCCCGCTTCTCTAGTAAACAACAAAAAAGAACGGTCGGCGGTATTTTTATCATAAGTACCACAAACTAAAGCTTCGGTTGTGTATGTAGCGTAAGCCATTAAACTCTTTTGATGGTAAAAGTAAAATTATACTCTCCAGTGGAGACAACTTCTCCCGCGACCTCAGCAAAAACCACCGAACGAGCACCCACGGTTTTGATTAATAAATTATAATTAGCTTCTTCCTTAATAGCTGATTGGCCCAATTCATCAGTCTTAACCACCAACTCAATAACATCTTGGGGTTCAAGATTTTCTGCTTTGCGTTTACCTTGAATCGCGCGCATTAATTCCCGAATTGCTCCTTCAGCAATCAGTTCCGGTGTTAATTTGGTATCTAACCTAATCCGATCAGTAGTGTTTTCATCAAATAGCACGGTCTTAACGTTTATTTCATCAGCAATCACTTCAGTATATTCTGGCCCCATCTCAACATTTAATGTTAAAGACGCCAAAGGTTGTCGCACTTTAATATCGGTTTTTGTTCTGGCTTCTAGAGCTAGCGTAACAAACTCTCTAACCATACTCATTTCACCAATCACCACTGGGTCTACCGTCTCTGCCTCTGGCCAAGCCGCTAAGTGAACGCTTTCTGAATCATTATCCGCTCGAACTGCCCGCCATAGATATTCAGCATAAAACGGCATCGCCGGAGCAATTACTAAGGCTAGGGTTTTTAGCACATGGCGCAAAGTAGCTAGGGTATAAGTTTTATCTTTTAGGTCATCCCCTTTTATCCGCTCGCGCGAACGACGCAAATACCAAACTGATAAATCATCAATAAAATCTGTAATCGGTCTAGCGGCTTTATCAAGCTCGTAATTTTTATAACCAGCAGTAACTTCGATAATTAATTGATTTAACCGCGCTAAAATCCATTTATCCAAAACGTGCGACGAATCCGCCTTGGCGGTTGTACCATCGGCGAACATTTCATACATCGCTAACACATTGTGCAAACGACCAAGATTTTTTCGCTGTAGCTCTAATACTTCTTTAGCTGAGAAGTTCAAATCTTCGGCGCGCATAATTGGAGACGACATCATGTAGAAACGAACAGCATCAGCTCCAGTTTCATTTACCAGCTCAATCGGGTCAGGATAATTTTTGAGTGATTTACTCATCTTCTTACCATCCTCCGCTAAAACCAACCCGTTCACAATCACGTTCTGAAACGGTGATTGTCCAAACAAAGCCGTCCCTAAAACAATCATCGAATAAAACCACCCCCGAGTCTGGTCGAGGCCCTCAGCAATAAACTGAGCCGGGAAACCATTAGCTTCAAACCTGTCTTTATTTTCAAACGGGTAGTGCATTTGCGCATAAGGCATAGAACCACTTTCAAACCAACAATCAAAAACGTCAGGCACTCGGACCAACTTGGTCTCTCCTTCATAGATTTCAAAGTCATCAATGTATGGTCGATGAAAATCTAGTTCGTATTTATCGTTATGTGGTAGCGGTACAAACGACAACTCTCTCACATCGGCATTTTGATAATAGTTATCAAATACACCAACTGCACCCTCGAGGTCTAAGCCTTTGGCATTCGCTTCAAGCATACACAATGGGTCACCGTGAGAAACAACCAGAATTTTTTTACCTTGATACTTACTATCAATATCATAAATAAAGTCGCCCATTCTAACTCTCACTTCATTCAAAGTTTCAATCCCTGGCACTTTCTTATAAAACTCTTCAGCTTGACTGGCAAAGAATTTCTCTTTTTCTACACTCGCCTGACCTTCTAGTTCGCCCACTCGGCATTCCCTGATTCTATCGTCAACTATCAGTTGCTCTGGTTTTAGACCGAGCGCTTCTGCCATTTGCAGAGCAGTTTCTTTAGTTCTTTGTAAAGGTGAGTAAAAAATATAATCTAAATCAGTCGGAAGCTTAGCTACAGCGGCGGCCACCTGGAGCTTACCCGTTTCGGTCAACGGATTTTCTAGACCCACTTCACCATTAAGAAATCGTTCAGCATTTGAAGCCGACTCCCCATGACGCATCACAAAATATTGATTACCACTTTTTGGTACATACTTTTGTAATTCAGCTAAAGAACCTATAACTTTATACTCTTCAGTCACCGGATTTTTCCAAATTGGTATCGGAGCACCCCAATAGCGTTGCCGACTCACCGCCCAATCGCGAGCCCCTTCCAACCACTTACCAAACCGATTGGTTCCCACATAATCTGGTACCCAATTAACTTTATTATTTTCAGCAATAATTTTATCTTTGATACTTGGCACATCCACAAACCACGAAGTGGTCGCGTAATTTATAAGTGGAGTCTCACACCGCCAGCAATGCGGATAGCTGTGACTAATATTTTCTTTTTTGAAAATTACTCCCTTAGCTTGCAAGGCTCGTAAGATTTCAATATCGGAATCTTTATGATCTACGCCTGCACCTTCATCATCTTTTGGTTTAACCAACCGGCCAGCAAAATCTGTTACAAAATCTTTGAAGTGTCCACCTTCGTCGACATGGTGATAAATTGGCACATCATTAGCTTGCGCTAATTTCATATCGTCATCACCATATGCGGGAGCGATATGAACGGCACCGGTTCCCTCTTCGCCGATTTCAACAAAGTCAGCGTGGTAGATAGTCCAAGCTTTTTCAGCTCCAGCCATATTTTGCTTTTGTATATAGTCGAATGGTGGTTGGTATTTTCGCCCAATCAAGTCTGAGCCTTTGAAAGACTCAAGCTCGGTAAATTCAACTTCACCCAACTGCGCTAATCGGCCTTTAGCTAAAATTAATTTCTCTCCCGCTACTTCAACTGTAACGTAATCAACCTCCTTATTAATAGCGGCCGCCATATTGCCCGGCAGTGTCCAAGGTGTAGTCGTCCAAACCAATAAGCTGGTATCGGTTGGCTTACCCGCTTCATCTAGTAACGGCAACTTTACCGTCACCGCGATATCTTTGATATCTTTGTAGCCTTGATTAACTTCAAAGTTCGACAAAGTCGTGCCGCAGCGCGGACAAAGGTGCATGCTTTTAAAACCTTCAAACACCAAACCTTTTTCATGCAAGGTCTTAAATGACCACCATACACTTTCAGTATAAGAACTATCCATCGTTCGATAGTCGTTCTTCATATCGACAAACCGACCCATCCGAGGAATAACTTCCCGCCAAACATCCGCGTACTCCAAAACCGAATCCCGAGCTTGCTCGTTAAAATTTTGCACTCCGTAATCTTCAATATCTTTCTTGGTACCAAGCCCCAGTTTTTTCTCAATTAAATTCTCAACTGGCAAACCATGACAGTCCCAGCCCCACTTACGATCCACTCGATAGCCATTCATCGTCCAAAAGCGTGGTACTGCGTCCTTAATAGTCCCCGCTAACAAGTGCCCGTAGTGTGGCAAACCGGTCGCAAAGGGTGGCCCGTCATAAAATATGAAATCACCTTTTGGTAGAGCTCCCGCTGGACGCTCAACGCTTTTATTAAAAATATCTTCCGTCTCCCAAAATTTTAAAATCGCTTCTTCCCTTTCCGCTACTTCGGACTTTTTCACTTCATTTAAAACTTCTACCGAGTCGTTCTCCCGGCCGTGTAATTTAGACATAAAA
>CAZWXM010000041.1:0-5959 GCA_964637855.1 uncultured Candidatus Saccharibacteria bacterium
GTTTACTAAGAGTGCTCTTTATCGCTTTCTTTGTTCGCGCTTTTTTCTTTACTTCAAAATCAAGTTCATTATTTTTGTTTAGCGTCACTTTTACACTTCCACCTTGTAGCATTCCTTCCCCTACCATCATATTAGCAATCGGAGTAAGAATCTTACTTTGAATTAAGCGGCGTAGTGGTCGCGCACCAAATTTTGGATCATAACCTTCCTTAGCTAAGTAATCACGCACTTCTTGAGAAATAACTAGAGCGATTTCCTTCTTTTCTAATCGCCCGACCACGTCCATTACTTGCAAGTCAACAATTTGTGAAATCGCTTCTGGTGTTAGCAAATCGAACACAATAATTTCATCTAGACGATTTAGAAATTCTGGTCTAAAGAAATGCTTTAGACTTTCCATCACCTTATCTTTAGCTTGAGTGTATTGAGCGGCTACGCCATGATCAGCGGTATAACCAAAGTTAGACATTCGATCAATGTGCTCAGACCCAATATTTGAAGTCATGATAATGACCGTATTTTTGAAGTTTACTTTTCTACCCTTTGAGTCAGTTAGATGTCCTGAGTCTAGGACTTGGAGCAAGACATTGAATACTTCAGGGTGAGCCTTTTCAACTTCATCCAACAAAATCACTGAGTATGGTCGGTGACGAACTTTTTCTGTAATCGAGCCGCCCTCATCATGACCAACATAACCTGGAGGCGAACCAATCAATTTTGAAACTGAATGTTTTTCCATAAACTCAGACATGTCGACACGCACCAAAGCATCAGGATCATCAAACATAAATTGCGCCAAGGTTCTGGACAACTCAGTCTTTCCCACTCCAGTCGGACCTAGGAATAAGAACGAGCCAATTGGTCGATTTGGGTCTGCAATACCTGCTCGTGAGCGCTTTATAGCGTCTGAGACAAGTTTAACGGCATGATTTTGACCAATCACCTTTTCTTGCAAAACTTCTTCCATGCGCGCCAATTTTGCCACTTCAGCTTCGAGCATTCTAAAGACCGGAATACCTGTCCAACGTGACACTACTCCAGCAATATCTTCTTCCGTCACTTCTTCCTTTAGCAGCCGGCGACTACGTTGGAGGGTTTTTAATTTTTTCAATTTTACATCTAGTTTCTTTTGGGCAGAAGGAATTTTATCGTAACGAATTTCCGCTGCGCGAGTTAAATCAGCACTAGCTTCAGCGGCTTCTGCCTCTTGCCGCAATGACTCTAAATCTTTTTTCAAAGCACTGATTTCTCCCAGCGCTTCTTTTTCATTTTTCCATTTAGTTTCAATATTTGAGGTTGTCTCACGAAATTCACCAATCTCTTTTTCAATCTCTTTGATTCGAGCTTTGACTTTAGCTTTGTTAGAACTAATTTCAACTTCTTTGCGTAGTGCCTCTCGTTCAATTTCTAAACGACGAATCAACCGGTCAGTTTCTACTAACTCATCTGGTTTATTTTCCAATGAAATTCGCAAAGCTGAGGCAGCTTCATCAATTAAATCCACGGCCTTATCTGGCAAGAATCTATCGGTGATGTAGCGAGAGGATAAATTCACTGCGGCCACAATCGCATCGTCAGTAATCCGAACACCGTGATAGAGCTCGTACTTTTCAGCCAAACCACGCAAAATCGCTATCGCGTCAGCTTGATTTGGTTCGTTTACATAAACTGGTTGGAAGCGACGAGTTAGCGCTGGGTCTTTTTCTACGTGCTTTTGATATTCCTTAAGGGTAGTAGCCCCAATTACTCTTATCTCGCCTCGAGCCAACGCTGGCTTCAGCATATTAGAAGCATCCATTGAACCATCGGCTTGACCAGCTCCCACAATAGTATGTAGCTCATCAATAAAAAGAATCACCTGACCTTTTGAGTCTTCCACTTCTTTCATCACGGCTTTGAGTCGCTCTTCAAATTCGCCACGAAACTTTGTACCCGCGACCAAAAGACCTAAATCAAGGGAAAGAATTTCCTTATCTTTAATTGACTCTGGGGCTTGCCCTAAAACTATCTGTTGCGCTAGTCCTTCAGCAATCGCTGTCTTTCCGACTCCTGCTTCGCCAATTAGAACTGGGTTGTTTTTAGTGCGACGAGATAAAATCTGAATCACGCGCTGAATCTCAACATCGCGACCAATCACTGGATCAATTTTATTTTCTTGAGCGAGCTTAGTTAGATTACGAGTGTACTTAGATAACGTCCGGTATTTTTTAGGAGCTTGCGCGTCTGAGGTATTACTACTTCGTAACTCACGAATCGCATTAATCACTCGCTTTTTATCAATTCCAGTTCTTTGAATAACCTCAATCGCTGGACCAGGGTGCTCCATCGCCGCTACAAATAGATGTTCGACTCCAACATAGGTATCTCCCATTTCTTCAGCAAAAGTACCAGAAAACTCCAGTGCCTTAGCTAGTTCTGGTGTTAGATAAAGTTGATATGATTGCGAGATAGTGGTTTGTACTTCGGGAGTCTCAAGTCCTTCCAGTAGTAAATCAGTAAAAGCTATGACATCAATATCAAGTCGGTCTAAAATAGCAATCACAGTACTTTCGTCCTGCATCGCCAAAGCGGTCAATAAGTGCATTGGACTAACATGATTTTGCCCCCGCTCAATGGCTAACTCATGGGCTTTTCTAATTGCCTCCTTTGCCTTAGTAGTGAAATTGTGAAAATTCGGCATAATTCAATATATACATTATACGTTACTGGGTTGGTTAGACTAACATTAATTCAATACAGAAAAACCAGTAAATCGTTACTTAATAAACGACCTTTATTATATTGCAACGAAATAAATTTTGAGTCAACAAAAAGACTGAGTAGCCTCTCCCGCAATAACATATTTTGAGCGTCCGCGAGGATTAAGTGCTCATAGTAAGAGGCGGACGTCGGAGCGTGTGATAAATATAGTGTTGCGGAAGAAAGGCTACGAAACAAAAAATAGTCTCGAGTTTGGGTTGATTTTATTTATTAAAACCTGACATTAACTTCGTATGGCTAGCCAAAATATCAATCGCAAATTTTACCTCATCTAAAGTAGTAGTTGGTCCGAGAGAAAAACGAATGGTGGAGGCGGCGCGGGCGGGGTCGTTAGAAATTTCTTTGACCACCTTACTCTCAACCCCGCCCGCGCCCGCACAAGCTGACTTTGTACTTGCGGCCACTCCTTTACTGTCCAAAAATACCACCGCGTATTCTGTGTCCAAACCTAAAATCGAAAAATTTAAATTGTTGGCTAAACGATTTTCTCCATTAGCCCCATTCACTATGGCTTCTGGAATTTCCGTTAATAAATATTTAATGGCTTCATCTCTTACTGAGGTTACAGCATCCGACACTAATTTATAATTAGTTTGTGCCACACTTAAAGCAGTAGCAGCACCCACTATTCCTGCCACATTTTCGGTTCCTGATCTTAAACCTTGTTCTTGACCACCACCAAACATGATGGGTTTTAGTTTTGCTCGCCGACTCTGAATCAAAATCCCCACTCCTTTCGGTCCACCACATTTACCAACATCTAGAGTCAAAAAATCTGCTCCAACAGCATCAAACTGACAAGATAACCACAACGGGGCTTGAGCGGCATCAACCTGAAAATAAATAACCACCGCTTCACGCTCTTCTACTTCTCTAATTATTTTTCTAATACTATGTAATGGTTGAATAGTACCAATCTCACTATTAGCATAAGCACAAGACACTAAAATTGTTTTAGCTGAAAGTAATTCTCTAAGATTATTTAAATCAATTCGCCCAGTTTCATCAACCGAAACATATTTGACCTTCACCCCCAAAGCAGCGAGCTTGGCTACGGCTTCACCAATTGAAGGGTGTTCAATTTTAGTAGTTATAACCTCCATGTCTGCATAAGTCATGCCCGCCGCTAACTTTGCCTCCACTAAACCAAAGATGGTTAAATTATTAGCTTCAGTACCACCACTGGTAAAAGTTACAAACTCCGGCTTAACTTGCAGAGTCTTAGCGACTTTGCCTCGAGATTCCTCAATCGCTTGTCTGGTAATTATTCCCTCTTGATGAATTGAACTAGGATTACCAAAATTTGTACGTAGCCAAGGCTCCAGCGCTAAAAAAACCTCGGGAGTAAGAGGGGTGGCCGCCGCCCAATCAAGATAGATACGCTTATCCTGTATACTTTTTTTCATTAAAACGAATCATGACACAGGGTGCGTAAACTGTAAATCTCTGCTATACTCGCAAACACTCTATTTATAAGTAACTCCTCGAGGGGCTTTTATTCGTATATAAGAAAATCACCATGTCAAAAAAGAACAAAACAACTGCCACAGCTATCATCAAACGACCACCAATTGTCGTGGTAATGGGTCATATAGATCATGGTAAATCAACTCTGTTAGACACTCTCCGCAAGACTAACGTGGTAGAAGGTGAAACTGGTGGTATCACTCAACATCTATCGGCTTACGTTGTTCCGCACGAAACCAAAGATGGCGCTAAGGAGCTGATTACTTTTCTTGATACACCAGGTCATGAGGCCTTCCAAAAGATGCGTCTGCGCGGGGCTGATGTAGCTGATGTGGCGATTTTAATTGTTTCTGCAGAAGATGGTGTAAAGCCACAAACGCTAGAGGCCTTAGCTTCAATTAAGCAAGCTAATATTCCCTATGTAGTCGCTATCAACAAAATTGATAAACCGGGAGCTGATATACCAAGAACCCAAGCGAGTTTGATTGAAAACGAAATCTATATTGAAGGTATGGGAGGAGATATCCCTTGGGCGCCAATTTCAGCCAAAAGCGGTGAAGGTATTAGTGAATTATTGGATTTGGTTATTCTTACCGCTGACTTAGCTGATCTTAAAGGTGACACCAGTGCTCCCGCGGTTGGAAAAGTAATTGAAGGTAAGCTCGATGCAAAACGTGGTAATACTGCGACTCTAATCGTAACCAACGGAACTCTTAAGAGTGGTCAATTTATTGTGTCGGGAAATACTTTTTCACCAGTGCGAATTATGGAAGATTACCAAGGTAAAACAGTTAAGGAAGCTAGTCTTTCAACTCCAGTGCGCATTGTCGGCTTCAATGAAATCCCTAAAGTTGGTGAACTATTTTATACCGTAGAGAATAAAAAAGCGGCTGAATTAGCTATTCTAAATTCAACCGTTGCTTTTAGTAACAACAGCGGTCCAACCAAGCGTTCTAGCTTACCAATTATTCCTATCCTAATTAAAGCTGATGTCTTAGGCACTATCGAAGCGATTGAACACGAGCTAGCAAAATTCGAATCAGACCGAATTGTCGTACGAGTGATTGATACTGGTGTGGGAGATATTACAGCTAGTGATGTACAAAATGTTAGTGCCACTAAGGAAGCTATTATCGTTGGTTTCAATGTAAAAGTTGAAAGACAAGCCCAAGACCTATCAGAGAGACTAGGAGTAGAAATTGATACCTTTGATATTATTTACGAACTGTCTGAATGGTTAAACACGGCTCTTAAAAATCGAACGCCAAAAATGGAAGAAGAGGTTGAGACTGGTCTAATTAAAATTCTCAAGCACTTTAGCGTACAAAAAAATATTCATGTTATGGGTGGTCGCGTAGAAGAAGGATTCATGAAAATGAACCAACGAGTACGTATCCTCCGTCGCGACATTGAAATCGGTAAAGGCACTATCAAAAACCTCCAACAACAAAAGTCTGATGTGCAAAAAGTTGAAGAAGGTGAATTTGGTATGCAATTAGAAACTCGGGCAGAAATCGCTCCCGGCGACTACCTAAAGCCGTTTGACACTGTAATTACTTAAACTATGAGAGACCGACAAGTAAGTCTGATGACGCTAGTTAAAGAATTAACAGCCACTTTCATTCAGCATGAAGCTAATTCTAATCCCCTAATCACTGTCACTAATGTTGAAGTGTCACCCGACCTGAAGAATGCGATTATTTTTATCACCACTATTCCGGACGGACGAGAA
>CAZWXM010000042.1:0-5935 GCA_964637855.1 uncultured Candidatus Saccharibacteria bacterium
GTTAGATAATTACATAAAATAAGCATTGCACAGCCTAAAAAACCACGTATACTAAGTAATATAAAGACCGATTGACTCTGGTCATTAAGTTAAAGACTTATAGCCAATCAGAAAAATACTGATTACTAAAGAGTAGATCGGTATTATCCAAAATATTTGTAGTTAGATATATAATCAAATGACAAAAAATAAACTAGCCAGCTCCCTAATAATCTCATCTTTCGTTTGGCTTTTGCTGATAACTCAAGCTGAAGCAAAAACCGTTTTACGCTCTGGGGAAAATGTTTCTCTGTCAGAAGAACAAATGATTGAAGGGGATTTCTATTCAGCCGCCAATACAATAAATGTGTCCGGCGAGGTGGCTGAAGATATGGTGGCCGCGGCGGCTGAAATTACTATTAATGGTTTGGTCGGGAATGACGCTCTATTAATTGCAGGGAGAACAGATGTTCATGGCGCAATAGGTGATGACTTGAGAATTATTTCTGGGGAAGTGACTCTGGCAGAAGCCGTTACTGGGGATGTTTTTGTTTTAGGTGGTAAAGTGAATATTTTGTCGACCGCTTCAATTGGGGGTGACTTAATTGTTTACGCCGGACAAGTTACAGTTGAAGGTTTGGTTGAAGGAAATATTGTCGGGTCAGTAGATACTTTTAGAGTGGATTCTGTCGTTAAAGGAGATATTGATGTCGTTGTATCTGAATTAACCTTAGGTGATAAAGCAAATATTGCCGGAAGTGTTAAGTATGTCAGTGAGACTCCTTTAACTCAGTCATTAAATGCCACTGTCGGCGGTGATTTAGTAAGAAGTGATCCAGTTATACCGGTCAAGAATTTTAATTTCAAATCAGCTTTAGTCCCGGTATTATTATTGTTATTCTCGGTTTTAGCTTGGTATTTAGTTTCAAGAAAAACTCTAACTCTAGTAGTAGAAAGAGCCTTAATTATCAGCCCAAGACCGTTTTTGATTGGCTTGGTAACAATTTTGTTTGTTCCGCTAGCGGCAACTTTACTAATCGTTAGTATGATTGGTAGCCTAGTTGGTATCGTTACCATATTGGCTTACGTTTTGATATTCATGCTAAGTATCATTGGTTTCCCAGCGCTCTTAGGAAAACTCCTAATGCAGTTATTTAATAAACCTAAGGAAAACCTTTCCTTGCTAACATTAGTAATTGGTGTTTTGGCTTCAATTGTATTGATGATTTTACCAGTGGTGGGAGGTCTAGTTTTAATGTTTATTATAATTGTAACTTTTGGTTCTATCGTAGACTTGCTGGTAAGACCGGTTTTAAAGTAAAATTTAATAATGTTTAATGCTTTTATTGAAGTCATAGTAGAACTATGGAGCTTTATTTTTGCTAATGATAAGGAAGTTCGATTGGCTTTACCTGGTCAGGTAGAAGCTCAGACTTTTAAAAGCCAAGTTGCTAATAAAGAGTTTGTTAAGGGGGTTAATTTTACTACCGGTACGATTGTTGAAAGTATTGGACGTTTAGCTTATGTTGGTGCTGATGAGGCTGTTTGCTATAGCCAGGCAATAATAGATTTTGATACTAAACTAGGAGATCTTCATTATGGTGATGCGGTAATGGTTAAGAGTATTAATGGAGCTTATGCCAAAATTAATTTTCAAGATTATGATGGCTGGATGAAGGTGTCTGATTTGGTAGACGATAAAAATTTAATTTTCCCTAATCTGATGTCTGCTTATGTCTATGGGCCAAAAAATGATGAGACACTTAAATTAAGAAAATATCTTAAGGATGAGTTGTTAGGAGGTTTACTAAACCTACCACTACAACCATTGGAGTTAATTATATTTTTGTTAAAAACTCAGCGTATTGTAGTAAAGTGGCCAAATACTAAACCCAGAATCCCCGGCTCACTTAATAATTTACTAAAGGGTAAGAAGGGAGTTTCTATGAGTATCGAGCCAAGAACCAGTTCAATAATTGAATATTTAAATGAGAATAACGATGGAATAATTGGCTTCATAACTGAAGTCAGTCCGGATTTGGCGATTACTATGAGTAGTGTTGGTCGAATAGAGGCTGGTGAATATCGCGTAGAGAAGTTCACACATGATGAATGGAAGGAGTGGCGACCAGTCTTTATTTCTTTTATCTAGGATTTTAAATGAATAAATATTCATTTCCTAAGGCAATTTATCGACGCCAAACTATCGATTTTAGGCTATAATTTAAAGATGAAACCAGTAGCATTTTTCGATATAGACGGTACAGTCTTCCGCTCCAGCCTATTAATTGAGTTAGTTGAGAGTTTGATTGATAGTGGAATTTTTCCAGCTGAGGCTGGCTTTGAATACGAGTCGGAGTTACAAGCTTGGCGCGCTCGCGAAGGTACCTATGATGCTTATATCCAAGCCGTTGTTGAGACTTTTATGAACCATATTAAAGGAGTTCATTATGGCGAATTTGCAGACGTTGGTCGCAAAGTGGTGGAGGAGCAAAGTAAGTTTGTCTACCGCTACACTAGAGATTTAATTCAATCCTTAAAGCAAGAAGGTTATACCGTAATGGCTATTTCACAGTCACCCAAGACGGTGCTGGACGAGTTTTGCAAAAATTATGGATTTGATAAAGTTTACGGTCGGTTTTATGAAATTGGTCCGCAGGATAGATTTACTGGTGTGGTGAATGATGAACATTTAATTCAAAATAAGGCCAATATCGTTAAGCGAGTCTTTGAACGTCATCCTGAATTTACTCCAGAAGGTTCAATTGCCGTGGGTGATACCGAAGGCGATATCAGTCTTTTAGAATCAGTAGCAAAACCAATTTGTTTTAATCCTAATCAGGCTTTGTATAACTATGCAAAAAGGGAAGGCTGGAAAGTGGTCGTTGAGCGAAAGGATGTCATTTACCACTTGTAAATAGATTTGCTATAATTTAAAAATGAAAAAGAAATTGGAACGAGATCAGGAGAAGGCAATAATCTCTGGTGTGTTATCAGGAATGGCTAATTATTTTGGCCAGGACCCGGTTTTATTTAGAGTATTTGCGATTACGTTTTTAATTCTGACTGGGTTTTTCCCAGGGATACTACTATACCTAACCGCTTGGATAATAATGCCTAAAAGTGAACCGCATCGAGTAGATTACGAAGTAGTCGAGTGAGCAAAAGAATGAAATAGTTATAGGAATTTACGCAGGATAAAAGTCGTAAATTCAGAAAAAATTCCCAATAGGCTCTTTGAACATTTGGGAATTTTATTTCGTGTCTTCAATATTTAAGGTAAAAAAGAGGGCCGGAATCATTAGGAAAGCTAAAACTATAAACAATAGGTTAAATGGCAAGTAGAGCAAGGTGAAGCTGCCGATTAAGGTCCCGACTATGATAGCTAGCGGACGAGTAATTCTGAAGAAACTAATAATCTGTGAATCAGTGTTGGTGGTTTGTTTAAAGAAATAACTCTCGGTCGTTGCTTCAACCAGGCTTGCTCCGACTCTAGTCGTGAACATTATGATTGACCAAATAAGTACATCGGCTACGCTAACAAAGGCCATCCAGGAAATTGAAATAGCGAGGATTAAAAAGCCAAAACCCATCATCTCTTTTTCACCAATATACTTATCGGCTATGATGCCAATTGGATATTCAAAGATTACATATGCCAACTGAGCAAAAAACATCACTATACCGAATTCTGACCAATTAAGACCTATCTCAGTCACGAGGTACAACGGGAAGTAGACAACGGTGGCCATAAAAAAAATCTGGAGAGTAAAAGTGGCTAAGAATACATATCTGATGTTTACTTTTCTCCAAAATTGTCTCAAGGCTTTAAAGACGTCAATCTCCTCATACTCAGGATCACTAAAATCCTTAAAAAAGGCAAGCATAATCATTACAATCGGAATTAAAAGACCAGCACTAAAAACATAAGCGTTAGTTAAATCATTATCCTCGGAAATTAAAAGGGCACTGGTTAGAGGAGCGGCGGCACCAACGATGCTAGCTAACATCAGAAGTAGTCCACGCTTGCCACCAGTACTAGTTTCATTGTTACCAATTTGAGACTCCAAAAAAACATCAATATTAAAATATATAATCGGGACGGAAATTAAGTGAATTAAAAATAGTGGAACAACCACGTTAATAGTGTTGGAAAAAGCCATTCCGCTAACAGCTAAAAAGTCTAAAAGCAGTAAGAAAACGGTCAAATTATAACTTCCAACCTTGTGCAAAACCCTTGATATAAATAAGAAGATAATAATACTGAGAGCTGAACCAATGGTATAAATCATTCCAACGCTACTAGCGGAAATAAATTGCTCTAGAAATGAAGAGTTTATATAGGCAACGACAAAAGTATGGAAACCGAGCAATAGGGTAGCAGCGTACAGAGGCACTAAGTGTCTTTTTGGTTCATGATGTTTTACTAGCGAGTGTGAAAGTGCCTTAGGCATAATATAAAGAATTATAGCTGTAAAAAATTTTATTTTTTACAGCTGCCCACACCTAAAATAAAAGCCGCTGGCATAGCTGGCGGCTTTTACTAGTTTTATAAATAGTGCAAAGTCCTAAATACCTATAAGGACTGGAATTACCATCGGATTCTTGTGGGTTTTTTGCATTAGGAAACTACTGATAACATCAGTCAATTCGTCCTTAACAATTTCCAAATCAAGTGGATTCATGTGTTCAGTTTGTCTCTCTACTGTTTTCTTGATTAGAACTCTCGCCTCAGAAAGTAATTGCTGATTTTCACGTAGATAGACAAAACCACGTGAGATGATATCTGGGGATTTTCGGAGCTTACCGGTTTTTGAATTAACTGTAGCAATGATTACGAACATTCCGGCCTCAGATAGGCTTAGACGGTCACGTAGTACTACATCTTGCCTTGTTCCAACGGTAGAGCCGTCAACCAACATCATATCGGTTGGAATCTTCATTGGTAGAACCGTTACGTCGGTACCATTTTTAATGTCGATAATAGTACCGTTATCTGGCACAACAATATTTCCTTTTGGAAAACCATTTTCAATGGCTGCGTACATGTGATTCTTCAAGTGGTAGTGATGACCATGAACTGGAATCAGGAATTTTGGTTTTACAGTTTGGTTCACCCAAACTAATTCTCCAGCGTTACCATGACCTGATGAGTGAACATGAGAACCTTGGTAATTTATCACCTTAACGTTTTTACGGTAAATATTATCCTTTAACTTTTGTACCGCGATTTCATTTCCAGGAATAACTGAAGATGAAAGCACAATTGTGTCACGTTCATTAAGGATAATAAACTTATGTTTATCGGTGGCCATTCGCATTAGGGCAGCGAATTCCTCACCTTGAGCTCCTGTTGATAGAATCACGATTCTATCGGCAGGATAATCATTCATATCTCCAGCATTGATGAAAGTCTGTGGTTTAATTTCAACTAATTTCGCAGCAATAGCAATATCAATATTAGTTTTGATACTTCTACCTTCCATTACTACTTTCTTACCAGTCTCTTCACAAACCTTAATCACGCTGATTAGGCGGTCAAATTGAGAAGCAAAAGTACCGATGATTAATCTTCCGGTTGAATTCTTAATAATAGTTTCAAGGGTTTCAAATACCTTTGCTTCAGAAGCAGAAAAACCTGCACGGTCGGCATTAGTTGAGTCACAAAGTAGAGCTAGGTTGTTGTTTAGACCAACTTTCTCCCATGATGAACGTTCCTCAACCACTACTTTTCCGTCTTCGTGAACCAGCTTGATGTCTCCAGTGACAACAATGTCTCCATATTTAGTTTCAATCTCAAGACCCATGGCGTCAGGAATAGAGTGGGTGACTGGGAAAGTCTTAATTTTAGTTTTTCCAACGGTGAAACTCTCACCTTCCTTAATGACATGCATATCAACGGGTTCCATATGTGGAAATTCCTCTTGCCGCTTCAAAATCATTAATGAAGTTAGGT
>CAZWXM010000043.1:0-5761 GCA_964637855.1 uncultured Candidatus Saccharibacteria bacterium
CCCATAAGTTAAAAATTGAGCTAGATCGATTGACTGAAACTACTGAAAGTTCTTTCGGATTAAAACTAATTGTTCCTTCAGCGGCGTTAACTGACTGACCTTGAGTATTTACAATCACCTTAGCTGTAAAGGTACTATTACTGGAATAGACCCCGGTGCTGGGTGAAAGAGATAAAGAAGCAGCGTAGGAAAATGAAGCTGAACCAAGAAAAAGAAAGGAGCTAAGTACAAATACAATTGCTAGACCTGACTGCTTAAAATTAATAATATTAGATATTTTCTTCATGACTGTCTTCATTATTAATTACTTCTTTTACTAATTTTCGCTTACTTCGATAACGTTTTATCACTACGATTACTATTGCTAACACGAGTATTACCAGAGCTATTAACACAACAATAGCGAGAATGAAGCCTAAAGAAAGGGTTCGATTAGCTTCATCTGGAATAACTGTTGAAATATATTCATTACCAGCTTTATCTACTGCCTTTACTCTGATAATGCTGTTGAGAGTTTGATCCTTCAAAACATAAGGACTGCGCTCGACTGTCCAAGGTGCTGTTGCTTCTCCCCATTTAAAGGTACCAAATTGCGCTATTGGCTCCTCAATCACTTCATAGTGATCAATCCCAGTTTGTTTATCATTTGAGTTAAATACAATAAACCACTTCTGCGAAAACGCCTTATCGTCCTTTTGAATACTGATTGCAAACTCGGCCGGTGGAATAGTGTCGGCATTTACCTCATCTTGCCAAGGATTACTGATTGATGAACCCAGGCCACTATTTAATTCAATTGTAGCTGGATAAATGGCTGGAGAAACCTGTGTTCCTTTTCCATCATTTAAATAGGCAATTGTGTTTTCTTGATTAAATCCAACAGTGGCTTTTTTATCATCAGCAGCTCCTGCTCCAACTACAAAACCAGGTGAGCTGAAGACAATCTCAGTAATTACATTTGACAGCCTAGGATCACCAGCTACTCGGCCACAATAACCATTTGGAATACCGCCCGCAAAGGTAATAGTGCGTTCTTGCTTATTTATAGTTGGCCGTTCAACCCAAATACTGAAAATAGAATCTCCAGTTGAGATATCAACCGGCTCAATATTGGTAGAATAATTTATTACTGCGTCTACTGCATTTACACACTCACCGGTTGCTTCATCGGTATCTAATCTAACTGCTAAATTTATTGAATCGCCACGATTTATAGTACTAACGCCGGGATCAATATATAAAGAAGCAGCCAAGGACGACTGTGATGTACCTAAAAAAACTGTTGCCGCTAGCAAAAATATAAAATTTGAGTATTTCATTACTTACATATTATAACAATCTAAAGGTTAAATAACTTACTCTGTACACATACAAAAAACCCGTCTCGTGGTGAGAGATAGGGTTTCTTGCTTTGTTAACTCCAAGCTTGGAGCCAATATTCGTTAGAAGATTGGCGTTGCTACGTATGTCAGCGTAGCTTGATAGTCTTCAGCCGCTTCTTGGAAGGGACCGATCTCTACCTTGTAACCAACGCGGGTAAAACCCTCGCCGTTGGTTGTTCCATCTGTAACATTGTCATAACTAAACACTTCTACTGGTGTAGAGGAAGCTGAAACGAATTTAGCCTCTGC
Organism: uncultured Candidatus Saccharibacteria bacterium; assembly: GCA_964637855.1. Lineage (GTDB taxonomy): Bacteria > Patescibacteriota > Minisyncoccia > Phycocordibacterales > UBA918 > OLB19. Next base: position 1,632 of record CAZWXM010000043.1, read on the forward strand.
TCCACCCACATCATAGGGATTACCTGATGATAAAGTGTTGTCGTCTGAGGTAATACCCCAATGACCGTATGTTTCTTCCTGTCCAATTGTATTAGCAGGAGCTTCCCAGATAGCAGCGACAGTATCGTAGTTGCCGTTGGCAAAACCATCAATATCTGCGCCACCACCTGATATCAGTTGACTGTCTGCAGTTACCGTTACCACAAAGCCGTTTGAAGCGTTTGTTTGAACTTGTAATTGCTGAGCGGCAGTACTAGCGTTACCACTAGTCAGAGTTCCAAATGGAATCTCAGTTGGGGTAGTAGTACCACCGACAGTCTCTGCATTGACTTGTTGACCTGCTCCGACACCGGTTACTGTAAAAGTAAATCGAGTGTCAACAGAAGCGGTAACTGTTACATTTGCAACAATTGCTACTCTTGTTTCACCAGTATCAACTGAGCCAGCTGCAAGACCAATTGCATATGAAGCAGCAGATGGGTTAGTTAATTGATTTCCACCATTACCAATTTGAATGGTAGTGGTTCCGTTAGCTGGAACGGACTTTCCGCCTACTGCACAAAATGTAACAGTAAGAATCGGTCCTGCAGTCCAGACAGCAGACACATCGTCTGATGTACAGTCTGGTCCAACTGTAAGGCTAGACGTAGTTGATACGTTGACATCAGTATAATCTACTGAACCAAGTACAAACGGACCGTCTGAAAAATTAACTACTATAGTTTCTGTATTTGCTATTCCAGTTGGAGTAGTAAATACAATTGTATGGTCTGAAACGACACCTGGAGCTGAGTCCGATAGTGTGTCGCTGAAGGTTGTGACATTTGCAGCTTCTACGAATTGTAGTGACGGTAAACCAATTGACCAAAAGAAAATGGCTAGGCTTACAATCGCTGCGGTTGCTTGGAGTACAGAGAACGTGTTGGACGCTCTTTTCATATGTACTCTACGTTATTTCCTTACAGTTTGTATTATTTTGAGGATACAAATAAGTAGTAAAACTTATACCAGACTGCGGTCTCCACTCCGAGTCCAAACGGCAAAGTAAGCATACTTACAAAGTGACACTGGCTGAAGTGCTCACCTACACAAAAAAGTGTAGGTGCAGTAATACTAAATGATTACCTCCTTGGTAAGTACCTATTCATTGTACGACGATACAAAAAAGATTTTAAAATTATTTTAAGAATCTGTGGACAAATAGTTAAAAACTACCCAGTCCAGTTAAATAGTAAGATAGAAAAGTCCTCCAAACTTACTTTTCCGTTTCCATTTATGTCAGCTGGTGGATTTGAATCTCCACCATTAGTTTGCCACCAGAAAATCAAGATAGAAAAGTCTATTAAATTAACCAAACCATCACGGTTTAGATCGGACGGTCTAGTAGCTTGACCATCAACACCAATAAATAGCTGCAATGAACTACTGTAACTACTTTGAGAAGTCAGAGGTGGTGTACCGACGACAGTACGGGCTCTAACCGTATGTTCCGACACACTTAATAAACTAGTATTAAAATTTAATGACCAAACACCGGTAGCGGCGGCTGTCACTCGCTCGACTCTAGCACTATTATCAAAATTAACTTCTACAGTACTATTAGGAACAGACTGTCCTGATAAAACAATTACTGAGCCGGGATTAATATTTTGACTAGGAACGGAAATTGTTGGAGGTAAAATAATTCCATTTAAATTAGTAATCGCTCCTTGAGTCACATCAAAGGTGTTGGTTAGAGTAATTGATTTATTATTATTCACATCAATTGCCCACATTCCTAAAGTAGCCGTTCCTGGTGAAGCAGCCACTGAGAATTCAAAGCGACCAGTACTATCAGAACGAACTGAACCAACGGAATTAGAATCTAGTAGGAAATTAATTGTTCTTGAGGGGTAAGCTTTTCCAATAATATTAATAATTGTATCCCCTACTGGAGTCTTACTACCTCCCCCTCCACCGCCGCCGCCACCAGAAGAACCGCCACCACCAGAACCTGATGGTTCGACTTTACAAATCGCTGAACAGAAGTCAGCATCGTCATTATTTCCATCATCACATTCCTCGGCAAATGAGGTTTGTAGAATTCCATCACCACAATATGGTCCAAACAAACACTGGGCACTACACTGTCGACCGACAATAGTTTGACTATAAACTCCAGTCTCTCCAGGTACATCACAGTCTTCATTTACATCAACTAAAAGATTGCCGCAAATACTAAGTGTTAATGTAGTTGAAGCAACATCATTCAGTTGAGCGTTAGCAAAAAAAGGTACAGCTATCAATAATAGCGTCAAATAAATACCGAACTTAAACATATTAATTTCTATACCTTTTACTTCTTCTACTATTCCACAAGTAAATAGCGGCAATTAGCAAGGCGAAGATTGGTAGCAGAATTGAAATTTTATGTGCAATTGATAAACCAATAAATCCGAAGCCGGCTGTCTGTAATGTTCCGTAGGGCAAAATATTTAAACTCAAGTCACCTTCTTGTTTTACATCTTCACCGTTATAAATAGTGTATCTAGCAACGTAACTATCGGCTGGCAACCTGGTTGGCAATTGCGCTGTGACAGTTTCTGTACCATAAGGTTTTATTTTAGTGATTTTGCCGATGTTATTTGTCTCTTCTAACAAAACCTTTCCGGCTCTATCAAAGATTCTAAATTGAACACGTGAAGGTGAAATATCAACGTTACCAGTATTTTCAATTAACATATCAAAATTAATTTTTCCTGGGAAAAACAACCAAGCAAATTTATGTCCAGCGTTTAAATCCGGTGCAGATATTTTTCTAACTCTAAAATCCTTTATTTGCTTATCAATAACCGATAGTTGAATATCAACTAAAGCCCCGAGTGAGATACTGACAGCTCCTGCAGCTACCTCGCCACTGTCAGGTAAAGTTCTAATTCTAATCTTACCTTGATAGTCTTTAAACTCGGCATCCTCAGGTACAGTGATCCGAACTGTCATAGGAACTTTCTGTACTCCCTTTGGCATTTTGATTTCTGAACCTTCTAAGACTTGAACCCAATCAACAATATCTGGCGCATCAATTGATATCTCAGCCTTCTCATCGATATTTGTTTCGCTGCGAACTAAGAGTATTTGTTGTTCATAAACTGAGTTTCTAGTTAAGCTAGTATTCTTAACATACGGAGGAGTAATTCCGAAACCGGCATAGGCTTTATCTATTCCCGTACTCAAAAAGAATACAGGTATAAATAGTGCAAGCACTGCTAACTTTTTAAAAACAATATTCATGTAAAGTTCCCTTATTATCGAAAAAAAAAGCTTAAAAAGCAACAGCCTCGTCTGTATAACGAGGCTGTTGCTTTTAAATATATATTCAGGCTAGTAGGCACCCCAGTCTACAGCCTCAGCAGTGACAGCGGTAAAGGTGTTAAGACCTTGATAGCTACCAGCTAAGCTGATAGATGATGGTACAGCGATACCCCAGTATGTAACACCAAGCTCATAACTTGAGGTGGCTGTGGTCTTAAGAACATCCAACTCAACTTCTTGAGCTGAAGTAGAAGACAGTGTTATGGCGAATGGACTAGCATAAGAAAGTGAAGTTGATGAAAATTTTTGTTGATTTTCTGGGATAGTTGAAGTAGCACTAGTTGGACACGGATTTCCTATAGAATAAGTACCACACATTGAATCTCCTTCTGCCTCTTGATCGAGTCCAGTATTTCCAACGTTTTGCAATGTCGAGGTTGCAATTAAGGTTCCAGTGTTATTACCAGGCTCTATGCCACCGTATGCAATAGCATTAGCTAAAATTGCGATTGAGCTAAAGCTGATTATATCAACTGGTGATGAGGATGTGGCAAAATTTCCAGTAACAGCATCATCATCTCTTCCTGAAACAGCGGCTGTCCATGAGTCATTATCCAGTGCGACTGGAGTATTCGGTCCTGGATCAGTTGGATCAGCTAGGAACCATAATGGGAAGGTACAGGCGTAGTCCATATTGTCTTGTAGCGGTCCAGAACAGGTTGTAGTAGCAGTACATGACAGATTCCAAGTAGTTGTAGCTAAACCATTTGGATAACAATTATTTGGATCATATGAACCAGCGGTCGCATCACAGGTTGAAGTACCAATACTTGATCTAA
>CAZWXM010000044.1:0-5645 GCA_964637855.1 uncultured Candidatus Saccharibacteria bacterium
TAGCCCAGTAGACATTTGAAGTACCAATTGTACCAGGAGTAGTTCGCGCGGAATACGCAACATAAACTTCATTTTTATTGGTATCGACTCCAATCGCTACTTGTTGCAAACCCTTAGCATCATTAGTGCGGACGTTAGCGGTACTGGCCCATGAACCACCAGAATATTTTGCCGTTCTTATATCGTCATCAGTCCCTAATGTACCATTGTCAGCAACATAGGCTAAAAATATTTCATCAGTACCTGTTCCGAGAGTCGCAGCCATACCAACGTCATAAGTGGTATTTTCTATAGCGTTAGCGTCGATAGTTAACCAAGCACCTGACCAAGCGGTGTTATTCCAGGTTTTATACTCAATGTCGTTAGCAGCCACATCACGTACAATCAGCATCATATTTCCGCCACTTAGCGGCATAAGTAGCGGAAAATCGTTACCTAAATTCATTGTATTAGTACCAGTTTCTGTCCAATTTGTACTGCGATTACAGTTAGTTGTACACTCAACCACAAAAGCATCAGAGCCGTCGTTAACAGCAATATAAATTGTGCCATCGGTTCCTTTGGCGATTGATTGTTTATTGGTAGCAGCCGAGAGACTAAGAGCAGTTTGACTTAAAACTGTGCTGGTAGCAGCCGTTCCAAGCAGTAAGGTGTCGGAAGTAGTATCAAGCCGATTGTAAAAAACGTCACTCACACTCGTATCAGAATCAATAATATGGATGTAAGTGCCAGTATCGCCGGGAGTCCATTGGTCATACCAAATTGTCGGGTTCATACAGTCGGTCTGAGCATCAAATGTAACTGCTGGATTCCAAGAGGTTCCACCATTGACAGTTTTACTGTAAACACAAGCGCCACTCAAATCAACATAAAATTTATAACCAACTTGATCGGAAATAAAAACCGAGGCGGTTCCCAAAATTGTATGTTCAGTAGTGGCCGTACTAACCGCGTTATCAATCTGTACTTGGGCCGCTTCAGCAATTCTAAATAATGGATATTCGAGTAAGGACGACGTATCCGAAAATACAAAAACACAAATTAATAACAGCGCCACAAATTTGTGTGTACGCATAAAAAAGCCTTTCTTGTCAGCGCAAAAAATCATAACTGAATTACTTATATTCTACTCTAAAAACTAAGATAAAAATGTTTGGTCGGTGGAAAAATAGTCTTATTTTGCTATACAGAATGATTATTCAGTAGTAGATGCCGTATTTGTAGTATCAGCTGAAGCATCTGGTAAGAGGATCAAGTCGTAGTCTGTGAGTTCAAAAGGTGTTTCTTCTGTGTCTGGTGTGGTAGAAGTAGCAACATAATCAGCCGTTGAAGTAGCTTTCAGATTTAAAGTTGAGCTATCACTAGTGGTAGTTGAGATTGTGTCTGGATTACCGTCGGTACTGGTAGCGCTTCCACCACTATTGCCTGTAACAATAAAATCATTCTTTTGTGATGATTTATTTTGGATTAAGGCTTTAGTTTCTCCAGTAGATTCAGTGTCTGGAATATCAATCGGATCCTCAACTGGCTTAGCAGCGATTGGTGCAGACAGACCAGTGACGGGGTCAAAACCTTGAGTGACAATATCACCATTATCATACTGAGTGTCATAGACCAAAACAAATCTTGGATTACTAATCAGACCACCTTCATAACCATTAATATTTAAAATTTCACCGCTATCAAGTGAGTAAACTCTAGCTTCTTGCTCCTCACCTCCCAATAAACTCCAAAGTATATAACCATCATGAATCGCCGGCGCTACATCCTGCAAATCATTTTTTGTTATCTGGTCAGTGTACTTACCATCAAAATACATGACCTCCCAGTCATTATTATCCCAAGACTGCCAAACAATGCCTGACTCGGAAACCTTAGGTTCCATGTTGTTAGTCCTTGAAAAAGTTAATTGTGCCTCCGATTCCTCATCAATATCGTAAAGAATTATCTGATAACGACCATCAATTAATCTTTGCCAAACAATTTGCCTCGACTCAGCATCGTAATTTGGAGAGGTGTCATCATACTCGTTATCAGTTAATTGTTTGACAGTTCCCTTGGCGGTCTTGAGGAAGATTTCCATATTATTATTAGCGCCCATAGCGGCGTAAACTACCGACTGCGCATTAATTTCCGAACCAGTATTAAGCGTACAGTGGAAAGTTCCGTCGCCAATTCCTACACATGAGGTCTTACTAAATTGATAATAGTTATCATCATTTATTAAAGGTTGAGCTTCAACCAAGTTTGTAGTAGTCGCGGTTGAGGTACTAACTTCAATCTGAGTAGTGGTAGCTTGATCGTCACTAGTCTCAGCGTCAGGATCATTATCAGTAATTTCCTCATCGTCAGCAGTCTCAACATCGGTGTCACTGTCCGTGCTACTAGCCATCTCATCAGAACTAGTAGATATTTCACTATCGTCATTAGTTTCAATTTCATCAATATCATTGTCGCTCAAAGAATCGGTATTTGTAGCTGATTCAGCCACTTCAAAATCAGCAATTTGCTCTTGGGGAGTATCAACAGTAGATTCATCATCTACTGAGTTGTCAAAACTACTCACATCCTCGATTATCTCTGACTCATCAACCTGAGTTAGAGGTAAATCCTCAATAACTTCACTTGTTTGGTCAACCTCAACATCATCTGCTGCTGTCGTCTGCTCCGGCTCTGGACTACTTTCAGCTAGAGCCTCATTGGCATAGGCTTGATGAATTGGTTGAATAGCAAAAGAAGCTAACAACATGAAAACAAGGAGTACAGCAAAAGTACTGTTAAACACAACAGCGTAAATAATCGCGACGGGTCGCTTATTATTAGTTTTTAACTTTGGCTTAAATAGCATTAATTTACATAGTTCAATACCGAGTAGATAGAATCTCTCGGTATTATAATAGTACCAACCTTAGCAGTCAGTAGTTAGCTTTATTATCAACAGTTGTTCCGTCTATTTAAAGAAGAAATCAGACAAAATTATTGAAAAATCCCTAAAGTTCATCCGATTATCTTTATTAAAATCATAGACTACCTTTTTATCCACCCAGGCTGACATAAATATGCTTATGTCTTTTAGAGTCACAACGCCATCGCTATCTATATCTGTATAGATATTTACAGCGGCACTTATAGCAATACTATCGGGGGAAGTGTTTTGATCGTAAACATATAAGTTTAGATTTGTATCTGTAGTTTCCGCCACTGCCACTTCTGTACCTTTTCCGTCTCCCGCTAGCAGTGTGACGTTAGTTGCCCCTAAAACACTCTGGCCGGGTTTATTAGCCTTTAATTTTATAGTCGCTATTTTATGCTCCTTAATGAAGCCTTTACGATAGGTTCCGCCCCTTAAAATTACTTTGTTAGATTCAATTCGCGGCTCTTCAGTCCAAATAGTTAAAACTGACTGGCCTTTATCTACCGATTCAACCTTCACTGCTTGCTCGTCGAACTGCAGAGTTATATCAACTGCATTCACTGGCACGTGGGCAAAAGCATAAACATCAAGTAAAAAGGAATCACCTTCTTGAACGATAGCCGATGATAGTGACAATCTGACATAAGAAGTATCATTTGCGGTAATGGCCGCTGCCCCTAACAAAGCCGCTATCGATAAAATAGTAGAAAACATATAGCGAACTGTGCCCTTTCGATTTTGGAATTTAAGAATATTTATAATCGAAGTAAACAGCTCTTTCATGATTAAAATCTACAATGCAGCTAATTCGGCTCTTACCGTAGAAGCTTGTTTATTGGAGTAAACTAAGGATTCTTGAGTTTCCTTCACTTCCTTCAAAATATCGATAATTTCTGGTGAGGATTGCAATTTGCCAGCTAGCAAGGTAGAAATAATTTTATCTTGTTGCTGAACTAATTTTGCAAATAATTCACTTTGTTCCTTTTCAGCTGAAGCTAAATTGTTCCACTTCTCGACTAAGTATTCATCTGTAATATCTTTATCCAAAATCACACTCAATTGCGCCACGTAAGCTTCATACACTTCAATTTCTCTGGCTAAGCGAGATACCATCACTGACTTTCTATCAGAATAAAAGCTACCGCAGCGGCCAAATAATCTTTCCAATTCAGATAGCTCGCTATTTATCAATCCGGTATTGAGACGATTTAAATAATCTTCAAATTGACTTCTCTCCTCTGTAGAACAATCCTTTACTATTGATTCAGTAACAGAATCAGCTCCATTTCTGGCAGTAGTTTCAGCAATCGCCAATAAGGTTGCTTTTTGATTTGCAATATTTATTCTAGCTTCGCTTTCGACTCTTTCAAGGCGATTATCAATAATATTATTTACAGTGATATAAAGTGCAAAAATTAAAAGTGTGGCGATTAATATATATTTTGGGTTTAAAAAATTTTTTATTTGCGTATTCATATTTAATTCTTATTCTGATTATGAGTAAGTTCAGTAACGTCTTTAATTTCCTTTTCGACTTTAATTTGCGATTTATTTAATGCCTCGGCCAGTACATCTAGCATTTCCGTTTCCGCTTTAGTGAGTTTTTTAGTTTTTCTTGCCGCTTGCATAGCCATTTCTTGCGACAAAAGTACGTTCCTTAGAGACGAGAATTCTTGATTTAAAATTTCAAGTGCCTCAACTGACTCCACTCTAACTTTTCTCTTGAAGCGTCTGGCGTAGATAAACATATACCAACTACCAATCACTAAAACAAAAGTTAAAAGTAATAGGGGGATTAAAACTGACAAGATACTAACTAGATATGAACCAATTCTTAAATAGCCAGGTTGCTGTACCGCAATTCTTACCACCTCCGACCTATCACTCTGCGCCCCAAATTTATCTGTTGCAACAGCTGATAATTCATACACGCCATTAGTAAATTTGCCTTCCGGAATAAAAACAAACTCGCCCTTTGTATCGCTCACTATCGTGTACTTACTTGGTTCACTGCCAATTTTACTAATAGTTATTTCAACGCTAGCTTCTGGTCTAGTTAATCCTTTTATAACAGGAATTACTTCCTCATTTATTTCTGAAGGATATTCAGTGAAGGTTGGTTTATCAAAAGCCGCTATTGTGAAGGAGAAAGTACTAACGATATTATTTCCAGCTTCATCAAAAGCTTCGATAACGACTGAATGATAACCTGGCTCGAGTGAAGGTAGTATTACTGTACTTGAACCAGTTTCATCAATGTACTCATATTGCTCAGCTCCGTCCACTTTAATTAAAAACCTACTAACGTCACTGGTTTTATCCTCAACCTCCAATTTTAAAGTTTGGTTAGGATTGGAATTATCGGAATCATCTTGATTTGAGATGGTGAATTTAACAGGATTCTCTGTATCTACAGCCAGACGATAATGAGTTACCCTTCCCCAGCCTTCTTCATTTCTAAACTGCACATGAAAATAAGATACTCCTTCAGGTAATTCATCCAAGGTAATGGAATTAATTGGTGTGTCGTAAACCTTAGTTGGAACTGAAGTTGGATTATTATTCAAAAGAGTTCTTACTCCAGTTACTCCAGCTGGTAATGTCCAATTTAAAACTGCCTGATTTCTGGCGTACCATTTGGCCGGATCACTATGGGTATCGGAGCTTATACTTGGGGCAGAGGGAGTGTTAGCTGGTGCTACGTATTCAATTATTTCCGGTTCAGGAGCAA
>CAZWXM010000045.1:0-5452 GCA_964637855.1 uncultured Candidatus Saccharibacteria bacterium
AAACACCTTTATTTTCAGCTCAAAACGCGCTATACTCGCAAGTAATTATGTCGCGCGATGAACAGTCTCATTTATTACCTTATGCTCGTAGAGCAGACTTTAAAGTGGCTCGAGCTACTGAATTAACTGGTAAAGACCGGGCATTTTTTAGATTCCTAGAAATAGTTCCTGGTTTTTTGGCTTGGCTAACGATTGTTGGGATTATTCTAGCTTCAATGTACGCGCCTTTTTTTGCAGCCTACTTTATTATTGCTTTCTCAATTTACTGGGTACTTAAAACCCTATTCTTGTCTTACCATGTTCGTTATAACTGGAAGCGACTCAAGCATCATATGGAGTTAGATTGGCAAAAATTGTTAACGAGATTTTCGTACAGCCATATTCACCAGTTGGTAATTTTCCCATTTTATAAAGAACCACGTGAAGTTCTCGAAGGAACTTTACAAGGTTTAGTTGAATCAAAATACGATGCTAGTAAATTAATTGTTGTGCTAGCCGCTGAGGCCAGAGCAGGGGAAGAAGCAATTGCTTTGGCTCATGAAATGGAAGCTAAATTTGGAACCAAGTTCGGTCATTTTTTGGTGACAATTCATCCTAGTGATATTGAAGGTGAGATTGCGGGTAAAGGTTCAAATACACACTATGCTCTACATCAAGTAAGAGAAAAAATTATTGATGCAAACAATATTCCTTATAAGAATATTCTGACTTCTATTTTTGATATTGATACAGTTATCTACCCAGATTATTTCAATTGTTTGGTTTGGCATTTTATGACAGTGGAAAATCCTTATAAGAGTTGTTTCCAGCCAGTGCCTTTATTTACCAACAATCTTTGGGAAGCTACTGCTTTGGCTCGCGTGATGGCTATGTCTAGTACTTTTTGGCAAATGATTATGCAGGAGCGCCCTGAGAAAGCAGCGACCTTCTCATCCCATTCAGTTAGTTTTCAAGCTTTGTACGAAATTGGTTATGGACAACCAAACGTAGTCAGTGAAGATTCTAGAATTTTTTGGAACCTACTAATCGCTAATGATGGAAATTTCGAAGTGGTATCGCTATCTTATCCGATTGCTATGGACGCCACTACAGCACCATCACTCTGGGGAACCATTCAAAATATTTACCGTCAGCATAGGCGCTGGACTTACGGAGTAGAAAATTGGTGTTACTTGATTTATCACTTTACAAAAAATAAAGCGATTCCACTAAAGAAGCGTTGGTCAATTGGAGCTTTGCAAGGAGAAGGATATTGGTCACTAGTAACTAATCCTATCATGTTGTTTATTTTAGGTTGGGCACCAATCTTTCTTGGAACGCGTGAATTTCATGAAACAGTACTTTCTTACGAGTTGCCAATCATGGTGCGGAATCTACTAATTGTAGCGATGGGTGGTTTAGTTGTTTCGTCGATTATCGCTTTATCATTAACGCCACCGAGACCAGCTAATCAAAGCCGTTTTAAATACATAGTGATGGCCTTACAATGGATAATGGTGCCCTTAACGATGATTTTCTTTAGTGCCATACCGGGCCTTGATGCTCAAACTAGATTGATGTTTGGAAAATATATGGGATTCTGGGTAACACCGAAAAGAGAAAAATAATTTATGTTAAACGAACCACAAATCGAATCTTTATCTTATCGAAAACGCAACCTGTTTTTTTGGACATTGGTGGTAGTTTTTTTAGTGGCTCTACCATCTTTAATTTTTTATACCACTGGTTACCGTTTAAGTTTTGAGGACGAAGCGACTTCGATTGTAACGACGGGTGGAGTTTATGTAACAACGGATAATTTGGAAGTCGATGTTTATATTGATGATGTCAAAGAGGAAAAGCCAAGACTGTTTCGTTCTGCTTATTACATCCAAGATGTGGCTGCCGGTAAGCATCGAATTGTTGTGCAAAAACCAGATTTATACACTTGGGTTAAGGATTTACCAGTTGATCCTTATATTGTGATTGAGGCTTCAGCTTTTAATATGCCAATTACTCCACACCTAAGACCAATTACTCAGTATGTTAATGCGACTGGCACAGCGGTTTATTTTAATGAGGATAAAATAAAAACTATCTTAGCTGAGGCAACAGCCACCGAACCATATTTGCTTTCTAAAACTAAGGCAACTACTACTCTACAAGCCAATGAAGAATTTATTTTTGTGGCGAGTTTATTTGCTTCGTCTTCAACCTCCTCAAAGTCAGTTTTTATTGATGATTTAGATAAAGCTAAACCGTTTAAATTCTCAACCTCAACGGCTGAAATAGAATTGGCAACTACTACTTTGATTATAAAAGAGAGTGGTGGACTTAGTTTGACTCAGCATGATGGGGAAGTCTTTGCTCTGTGGTTAAATTCGGGCAAGAATATACCTTACTATTTCTGTGTACCTGAAGAGTATTCATCTACTACGGCCACGAGATATGGGGAACATGTTTATACTCAATTCCAAAATCTTTTAACCTCAACCACGACCCCAGTTATTATTGATAATAATCGAATGTGTCGTCCCGAAATTAGAATTGACCGTAAGGGACAAGATGTATTTTTCTATGACTTCCTACCTAATAGTTCAGATTTAGTTTTGCTCCAGCTGGAAGACGGACTGTACGTAATTGAAATTGATGATCGAGCTTGGCAAAATACACAAAAAATATATTCCGGTAGTGATTTTAAAGTGATTGTCGCAAATAATTTAATTTTTATTGCGGTCGACGGACTGTATTTTGAACTAATTACAGAAATTGAACAGAATTAACCTCGTGTTAAACTAGGTATCTATGGAAAAACAAGCTGGACACAAACATCCAATTTCACAGATGATTGCTGAAATAAACAGTATTTTTTACGAAATTGGTTTTGAATTTGCTGAAGGTCCAGAGGCCGAGAGCGAACACTATAACTTTGACCAATTAAATGTTCCCAAAGATCATCCTTCTCGTGATATGCAGGATACTTTTTGGTTTAAAGCCAAAGACGTAACCGAGCCAATGGTGCTAAGAACTCATACTAGTCCAGTACAAGCTAGGTTTATGGAGTCTAATCAACCACCAATTAAAATTATCGCTCCGGGTAAAGTATTTAGAAATGAATCAACTGATGCGACTCACGAGGCTCAATTTTATCAATTTGAATGTTTGTGTGTCGATAAAGATGTAAACCTCGGTCATCTAAAGGGAACTTTGGAATATTTCTTCTCTAAGTTTTTTAGTGGCAAGACTGAAATTAGATTTAGACCAAGTTTCTTTCCCTTTGTAGAACCTGGTTATGAAGTGGATATGAAGTTGCTAGAGGGCAATAGTAAATTAGCTGGTAAGTGGATTGAAGTAATGGGAGCAGGAATGGTGCATCCAAATGTATTAAGCGCGGCTGGGATTGATCCAAACCTTTATTCCGGCTTTGCTTTTGGTATGGGTATCGACCGTCTAGGGGTTATGAAATACGGAGTGGAAGATGTTCGTGATTATTACACCGGAGATTTAAGATTCATTAATCAATTTTAGTCATTATGAAAATCATTCACAGCGTACTAAAAGAATATTTAGGTGACAAAACTCCAACCCCAGACAAAGTAGAAGAACTTTTGACTTTTCACGCGTTTGAAATTGATGGAGTGGAAGAGATAGAAGGGGAAGTGGTAATTGATGTTGATGTCTTACCTAACCGGGCCAGTGATGCTTTGTCACACCGAGGGATAGCTCGGGAGTTGGCGACAATTTTAAATGTTGAACTAGCACATGATCCACTTAAATCCCTCCCAGCTTTTCCAGAAACTGATTTAATTAAAGTTAAAATCTCAGTGCCAGACACCTGTCGTCGGTTTACCGTTGCTTTAGTGCAAGGAGTAGAAGTAAAAGCCTCGCCCGAGTGGTTGCAAAAACGTTTACGGGCTTTGGGTCAGAGACCAATTAATAATGTGGTTGATGCCACTAATTACGTGATGTTTACATTAGGGCAACCCTTGCATGCCTATGATGCTGATTTGTTTCCTACTAAGGATGGAAAGTGGCAATTTGATATTAGACTAGCTAAAGAATCTGAAACGGTGAGTCTACTAGCGGAAGGAGATAAAGACGAAGACAGATTGGTTGAACTTAAAGGTTCTGAATTGTTAATTGTTGATGGTTCTTCCGATAGTGCTTTAGGATTGGCAGGTATAAAGGGCGGCCGATCAACGGGAGTAAATTCACAAACCAGAAATATTATTATTGAAGCAGCTAGTTTTGATCCGGTCACAATTCGTAAAACAGCGCGTGGTTTAGGAATAGTTACCGAAGCGACTAAGCGGTTTGAAAATGAACCGTCAAGCGAGCTACCAATTTATGCGCAACAAGAAATCATCAAGCTCATTACTGATATCGCTGGCGGGGAACTAGTTGGATTGGTTGATGAGTATTTAACTAAAGCGGAGTCGTCCCCTGTGGTAATTTCAATTGATAAAGTAAATCGCTTACTCGGACTGGATTTAAAAATTGAAATCATTAAAGCTATTATTGCTAGAACCGGCGCTCAAGTTGAATCAGGCGATGATGACACGTTGATAAAAGCGACAGCCCCTTGGGAGAGAAAGGATTTAAATACCGAGGTAGATTATATCGAGGAAGTGGCTAGAATTAATGGTTTAGATAATGTTGCTTCGGTTATACCAGTGCCGGTAGCTAAAGTAAAAGTTAATCCAAATTATTACTACGCGGATAAAATCCGAAAAATTTTAATTGACTTAGGATTTTCAGAAGTTATCACTTCGTCTTTTCAAAAGAAGGGTGACATTCAATTACAAAATGCTTTAGCTAGCGATAAGAGTTATATGCGACAAAATCTCACTAAACGCTTAACTGAAACTCTGACTGCTAACTATTCTCATCTCGACTTGTTGGGCTTATTGGAAGTGAGAGTATTTGAAATTGGAACCATCTTTACTAAAACTGCCACAGGCATCGGGGAACAGGTATCACTAGCCTTAGGAGTGAGAACAAAGGGAGACGGTTATAATCCTAAAGATGATGCTCCACTTAAGTCCACTTGTGAGGCAATTAATGAGAGTTTAAATATTAAAATTGATTGGAAGATTGAAAAAGGTGTAGCCGAAGCAAATCTAACGGCTACCATTAGTAAGTTACCACTACCAGCTGAGTACGATGTCTTACCAGCTCAAAAAGTTTATAGTTTTAAAACCATCTCTCCGTATCCAGCGATTGCGCGCGATATTGCTCTGTGGGTTAAGGCGGAAGAAGCCGCTGAATCTGTATTATCTACTCTGTTAGCTCCAGCGGGTAATTTGTGTGTACGGCATAGTTTGTTTGATACTTTTACCAAAGAGGGTCGCACTTCCTACGCTTTCAGATTAGTTTTTCAATCAACTGACCGCACTCTCACTGATACAGAAATCAACGCTGTGATGGATAATCTTTATCAAGTAGCCGCCCAAAAAGGTTGGGAAGTGAGATA
>CAZWXM010000046.1:0-5448 GCA_964637855.1 uncultured Candidatus Saccharibacteria bacterium
TTAGTGAATTTCAAGGATATAACAACAATTTGTTATATCCTTTTTATTTTGTAATTATTTAATTTAACATCACGCAGATTTTTAAGATAAATTTGTAAAAGCTCTGTTACAATTATTGATATGGATAATAAAAGTGAATTTAGTCTCAAGTCGGTTTTAGTCGTGACAGTATTATTAATCTTAGCCTTGATTGTAATATTATTTTATGTGAGTCGATATTTTGTAACTCCAACATCAGTAATTACTCCCGTTGAGACAACGATTGCAAATGATTTTAAAGACATCACCGTCTCTATTAGTGGTGAACAAATAACTTTGAAGAATGGTAATGCCGCAATGCCAATTCCAAACACTAGCTCAGTCAGAAAAGTTAGTTATTTTGGTAATGAATTACAGCTCGACATCGATGGTGATGGCGATAGAGATGTGGTCTATCTAATTACTGACGACTCTGGTGGTAGTGGAACTTTCTTCTATTTAGTTGGAGCTATCAACAATGGCGGTGAGTATACAGGAACAGTCGCCATGTTTTTAGGTGATCGAATTGCTCCGCAAAATATTAATTTGCATGAAGGGATGATATTTGTAGTTAACTACGCAGAAAGAGCACCCGGTGAACCAATGAGCGCACAACCTTCGGTTGGTAAGAGTATCTGGGCATTGTATGACAAGGAAAGTAATAGTTTTGGTGAAGTGGTGCAAAATTTTGAAGGCGAGACAGATTTATCTACCAGCGCTAGTAAATTAATTAGGATTATAAATCCCAAAGATAATCAAGTTGTAACGAATCCAATTGTAGTAACTGGTGAAGCTAGAGGAGCTTGGTACTTCGAAGGTTCATTTCCAATTACCGTGGTTGACTGGGATGGAAAAATAATCGGTGAAGGTTATGCGACTGCCGAAGGAAATTGGATGACCGAGGAGTTTGTTCCATTTACTGGGACGGTAAATTATAGTTTAGCGGCGGATGTGCCATACAAAAGGGGAGCTATAATTTTCAAGAAAGATAATCCATCCGGTCTACCAGAGCTAGATGACAGTCTGGAAATCCCAATTTCATTTGAATAGAGTCTCGCCATATTTTATTGACAAATTGACTATAGTATGCTAATATAGTGTTAGTTGCATTTGAACAATGCTGAGCAGGTGTGTACTAGTGTTAAACCGAACAAATAACACTCCCATATCGATTGCGATATAAATAGTATAAATGTTCTCATTTGCCTAGCGGCTCAGTAAGGGCTAGGAATGAGGGGTAAGGGTGGGCTGCGTCGAGATTTTTCTCCGCAGCCCTTTATTGTGCCTAATTTCTTCACCTAAGGTTCAGTTTAATTTGGTATTTTTTAACTAAGATTAATTATTGGTGTATTATTGTTATCTATGACAGAAAACAAAGCTGTTTACCAACCAACGGCAATTGTAATATTTGGTGGAACAGGAAATCTAGCTGAAACTAAATTGTTACCTTCATTGTATAAATTATATACACATGAGATGTTACCTGAGGCTTTTAAAATTATTGGTTTATCGCGAAAAAATTTATCAGACACTGAATATCGAGAGTATGTCGCCAATAGTATTGCTAAAAGTGTAAAGAATATTGAAACAGAGACATTAAAAGATTTTTGTTCTCATATCGTCTACGCTTCTGGTAGTTTTGATGATTTGGAGGCTTATCTAAGAATTAAAGATTTACTTAATCAGTTTGATGAGTCGATTAAAAGGTGCACTAGTAAATTATTTTATTTAGCGGTACCGCCTAATTTATACGCGGGAATTTTTGATAACTTAAAAGCCAGTAACGCAATGGCATTGTGTGACGGGGTAGATTCATGGTCACGACTGTTGGTAGAGAAACCGTTTGGAAAAGATTCAGATACGGCGCAGGCTTTGGAGAAACAGTTAATGAGCTTATTTAGTGAAAACCAGATTTATCGAATCGATCATTATCTAGCTAAAGATTCAATTGAGAATATTATTTCCTTGCGGTTTGCTAATAGTATTTTGTCAGACTCATGGAATGGAGTACAGATTGAAGATATTAAGATTAATTTATTTGAAGATAAAGATGTTTCTACGCGAGGGGCCTTTTATGATGGTATGGGAGCTTTGCGCGACGTGGGACAAAATCATATGTTGCAGATGTTGGCTTTACTGACAATGAAATCAACTGACGTTCATTCAGCCGAAAAAATGCGACAGACACGATTGGAAGCACTTAAGTCTGTGGTTAGATTAGAAGATGATCTTTTGATTAGGGCTCAATATCAAGGTTATCAAGATACCGTCGGGGTGGCTCCGGGTAGTGAAACTGAAACTTATTTTAAAATTGGCCTGCATATCAATAATGACTTATGGAAAAATCTGCCAGTTATATTGGAGTCTGGTAAGGCGCTAAAAGAAGCGGTGGCGGAAGCGATAATAACCTTTAAGCCAACTGATTTATGTTATTGCCATAGTGATACCGATGGGCATCAGCACCGAAATGTACTCAAGATTACTTTTTCACCCGAACAAAGAATAGAATTAACGATGTGGATTAAAGAGCCTGGTTTTGGTTTTAAGCTCCATGAGCGAAAGTTAGTTCTTAATGAGTATCAGGGTGAAGAATTTCGCTCACCAGAGGCCTATGAGCGGGTGCTGTATGATTGTATTATTGGAGACCAGACTCGGTTTGTTAGTGGGGCGGAGATTGAAGCGGCTTGGGGATTTATTACTCCGATTTTGGAAGAATTTAGAAGTACACCGCTACATACGTACAATTCTGGTGAAGAGGTGTATATTAGTGAAAATTAGTTAGATTATTGCTGTTTATGAAAAAAGAAATTGGATTTATTGGTTTGGGACGAATGGGTCTCAATATGGCAACGCGTTTGGTGGAGCATGATTACAGAGTAGTGACGGTTTATCGAAGCGAGAAAGCTACGGCAGCGGCTGAGGCGATTGGAGTTGAGGTGGTGGCAGATTACGCTGAGTTGATGAATACGCTTTCTCCTGAACGCTTGATTTGGCTGATGGTACCAAGTGGTGAAGTTGATAGTGTTTTGGCGCAGATTGTTCCTTTGGTAGCAACCGGTGACACTATTATTGATGGCGGGAATACTTTCTTTAAAGATACCTTGCGTCGTTATCAAGAAGTAAATCAAAAGGGTATCAATTATATTGACTGTGGAGTGTCTGGTGGAATGGAGGGGGCGCGCAACGGAGCTTCAATTATGATTGGTGGAGAGCAGGCGGTATTTGATAGACACGAAGAAGTTTTTAAAGCTTTAGCGGCCGCAAATGGTTATGCTCGAGTGGGTAAACACGGGGCTGGTCACTTTGTAAAAATGACTCATAACGGAATCGAGTACGGCATGATGGGAGCCATCGCGGAAGGCTTTAGTTTCTTGAAAGATAATCAAGCCGAGTTTGATTTGGATTTAAGAGAAGTTTTAAAACCTTATAAAAATCAAAGTATCATCACCAGTAAGTTAATTGATTGGTTGGATAAGGCTTATGAAGAGGGACAGATAGAAGCTATTTCAGGGGAAGTACCAAAAGGGGAAACTGAATTTGAAATGGAATACATTGCTTCAGTTAGTGATGTAAAAGTACTAAAAGCCGCTCTAGAACAAAGGAAAGATACGCGGGTTAATCCAACCTATGCTGGCAAATTAATCGCGGCTATGCGCAATCAGTTTGGTGGTCATAAAACCATTGCTAAAAAAGAATAGTTTTAGCTCGACTGCTGACTTTTACTGCTCGTGTGGTATGTTATAAGAACAAAATGAGTCATAAGCTACAAGATATATTGCAACAGTTAACGGCAGAAATTACCGTTTGGCTGACCGGCTTGGGGATTGAAAATCCCGAGGTGCAATTAGATATAACTACCAATTTAGAATTTGGTGAGTATTCAACTAACGTGGCCATGCGCTACGCTAAGGTGTTAGGTAAGAGTCCATTACAAATAGCTGAGGAGTTGGTAGAAAATCTAAGACATAAGGAATTTGGGTTCTTAGGTGAAGTAAAAGCTGTTAACCCAGGCTTTGTTAATTTTTATTTTACCCCACTGGTTAAGTCTCAACATATTGAGTCAATTATTAGTGCTCGAGATGATTTTGGTAAAAATAATCTACATTTAAATGAAAAGTGGGTGATTGAACACACGTCACCAAATCCTAACAAGGCCATGCACCTTGCTCATTTGCGCAACAATTTAGTTGGGATGGGAATTGTTCGGTTGTTGAAATTATCGGGAGCAGAAGTTGTGTCGGATGCTGTATACAATAATCGCGGAATCGCAATTGCTAAAGTTATGTATGGCTATTTAGCCCACATGAAAATCTCAGCTGATTTACCGACCGACATTAAGTATTGGTCTCTGCATAAGCAGCAATGGCATACTCCCGAATCAAAACAAATTAAGCCAGACCAATTTGTTACCGATTGTTACGTGTTAGCCGAAAAAGATTTTACTAATCCGGAGGTTGAAGCCTTTGTCCGACAGCTGGTGGTTGATTGGGAAGCAGAAGATAACTTAACCTGGCAGCTGTGGGAAACCGTTTTAGAGTTTGCTTATACTGGTATCAATCACACTCTGAGACGGCTCGGTAGTCATTGGGATAATGTTTGGTATGAACACGAGCATTACCAGGCTGGTAAAGAATACGTTGAGACTGGTTTAGCTAGGGGGATATTCAAGACTCTAGAAGATGGGGCAGTTCTTACTAATTTAGAAGCTAAATATAATTTATCAGACACAGTACTACTTAAGAGTGATGGTACTTCACTTTATATTACTCAGGATATTGCTTTAACGGATTTGAAGAAGAAAAAGTACGATGCAGATAAATTGGTATGGGTAATTGGTCCCGATCAAACTTTAGCTCTCAAGCAAGTGTTTGCAGTGTGTGAGCAGTTGGAGATTGGTAAATTGGAAGATTTTACTCACGTCTCTTATGGTTATGTTGGCTTGAAGGATGAAGCTGGTGGTTTTAAAAAAATGTCCTCGCGCGCTGGTACAGTGGTATTGATTGATGATGTGATTGATGAGGTTAAGGCAGAAATCAAAGCCCGCTTTGTCGCTGAAGCTAAATATGGCGATGCTACTAGGGAAGAGCTCAGTGAAAAGTTGGCTTTGGCAGCGGTTAAGTTTAGTTTTCTAAAATCTGATCGCAATCAAGATTTACAATTTGATGTGAAGCAATCAATCGATATTCATGGGGATTCTGGATTGTATGTCATGTATGCCTATGTTCGGACGGAATCTATTTTAAGAAAAGCCGCTGCCAACTCACATGGAATTAAGTTACCAGAGCAGTTAGGTGAAGAAGCCTCGTTACTACGAAGTTTGTTGTACTTTGATTACATTGTAGAAAAGGCCACGGCTGATTTGTCGGTTCATCACGTTGCTCAATACCTGCTTGAAATTAGTGGTGAATTCAATCGTTGGTACGCTAAAGA
>CAZWXM010000047.1:0-1718 GCA_964637855.1 uncultured Candidatus Saccharibacteria bacterium
GGTGCACCTACCAGGACTCGAACCTGGAACGACTGATCCGAAGTCAGTTATGATATCCATTTCACTATAGGTGCATTGCTTCTGTGTGCGTCATCATACGCGCTAGAAGGCGAAATTGCAACGGTTTTCTGTTAGAATAAACGGATGAAAATTCAGTCTAGCGATATACCAGAAATTGTTAAAGCTGTTGCTAATACCCTTGAAAGCAATGGTTTTGAGGCTTATTTAGTCGGCGGGTGTACCCGTGACCTTTTATTAGGCAAAACTCCTAAGGATTGGGATCTCACCACTAATGCTCATCCGGAAGAAATTCAAAGACTTTTTCCTGAACATTATGCCAATAACGACTTCGGGACGATTGGTGTAAAAACTGAATCTGAAGATACCTCACTACATATCATTGAAGTAACTCCTTATCGAGCTGAAAGTACTTATAGTGATGCTAGACGCCCCGATTCAGTTACCTTTGGTGTTTCACTAGCAGAAGACTTAAAACGAAGAGATTTCACGGTAAATGCTTTTGCTTATCGTTTAGCCACTGATGAATTAGTTGATTTATTTGCTGGTGCTAGTGACTTAGCCGCCAAGCGACTAAAAACGGTCGGCAACCCCGACGAACGTTTTGCTGAAGACGCCTTACGGATGATGCGAGCTGTTCGACTAGCGGCTGAACTAGATTTCATAATTGAGACCGAAACCATGTCCGCTATCCTTAAAAATAACGCTCAATTACAAAAAATTTCGATTGAGCGGGTGGCCGCAGAATTTTTAAGATTAATTGCTTCAAAGACACCCATGCAAGGAATTATTTTCCTGGAGAAGCTTGGTTTATTAGAGCAATTTATTCCCGAACTAATCACCGGCATTGGTTGTGAGCAGGGAGGAATCCACGCTTTTGACGTTTATGAACACAACCTTCGTACCCTACAGGCGGCGGCAGACAAGGATTTTTCTGTTGCCATGCGTTTAGCAGCTTTGTTTCACGATGTTGGTAAACCAAAAACCCGACGCGAAGGTGGTAAAAACAAGCGTTATACCTTCTTTGGTCATGAAGTTGTGGGCGCCCGTATGACTCAAACGATTCTGGAGAGATTAAAACTCCCGCGAGAACTGATTGACGAAGTGGTTCCACTAGTTCGGTGGCACATGTTTTTCTCAGATCCAGCCGAAATCACTTTAGCCGCCGTCAGACGAACCATCGTGCGAATTGGTGAAGATAATATCGATGATTTATTAAATCTCCGGGTTTGTGACCGAATCGGGACTGGCCGACCAAAAGAACAGCCATTCCGCTTCCGCCAATACAAAGCAATGGTGGATGAAGCCTTACGAGACCCGATTTCTGTCAAAATGCTGAAGATAAATGGGGATAAAATTATGGAAATCACTGGGGAAAAGCCGGGGAAAAAGCTAGGATATGTACTGCATGCACTTCTCGAAGAAGCTTTGGACGACGCGAGCAAGAATACCTTTGAATATATGGAAAAACGAGCGCTGGAACTCTATGCTATGGATGAAACCACCCTTGAAACATTAGCTGAAGCTGGGAAGCAGAGGCAAGCGGAAGAAGAGGCTGCCGCTCTAAAGGACATTGCCCGGGAACATAAGGTAGGATAATTGTAAAATTAGCAAAAGCGTTGTAAAGTAACGCTTTTTTGTATTAAAAAACCGCCAATTAAGTTATTAATTGGCGGTTTGTGAAGCTTTTCCAGCTCAGG
>CAZWXM010000047.1:1818-5392 GCA_964637855.1 uncultured Candidatus Saccharibacteria bacterium
CCCATATTATACATTGTCTGAAGTTTTTGTCAATAGTTTAAGGGCTGAGGTTAGTAGTTATGTTACTCACGCAATAAAAAAGACCTGAAGGAATCGGGAGCAAATTGTGGTGGATATTTGCTGCCGGTGCCTTCAGGCCTTTGAATCGAGCTTTCTTTGTTAAAGGATAATTTTAATCCTAGTTGGCGCTTACTCTAGAAGCTAACCATATATGAAGCTCTACGTTGTATTGTTTTTTGTGAGAGATTATTAATAGTGACTTTGTTATTACAATGTCTTTAATCTCTCGGGGTGGGATGTTTTGTTATGAACATTTTTGAGTTTTAAGAGAATTGCTTCTCTTGGAGGTAATACTCAATTGATTTTTGGAAGATCTCTTTAAGGGGTACTCCCAGGGATTTGTTGAGAATTCTTTCTGAACAAATCTCTGGAAGTTCCTGCTCGCCCTCTCTGGGCCTACGAATAATATACATTTCTTAAGAGACATGGTAAAGGACATTAGTGTGTATAACTGGGGATAACTCTGTCCTTTATAAAGGACTTGCCAAAATTGTGTTTCGTGTTGTTACAATAACAGCGTTTTATAGTTCTAACGACAATTCAATTGAGACGGGGCAGTGGTCTGAACCCATTACTTCAGGGTGAATCCGAGCTTGTTTTACAACGTCTTTTAAAGCTTCAGAAAACATCACATAATCAATCCGCCAACCAACATTACGTTCGCGCGCGCCACCAAAATGTGACCACCAAGTAAAAAGTTCTGGAGTGTCTGGATAAAAAAATCTGAGTGAGTCAATGAAACCTTTCTTAATCATGGCATCAAAACCGCTCCGCTCCTCGGTAGTGAAACCCTTTTTGCCTACGTTTGGTTTTGGTCGGGCGAGATCAATTTCTTCATGAGCCACATTAAAGTCTCCACAAAAAATTACTGGTTTAGTTTTTTGGAGACGATCCATGTACTCGAGATAAGCCGGGTCCCACTGCTGCCGCATTGGAATGCGTGACAAATCATCTTTAGCATTTGGTGTGTAGACGGTACTAATATAGAAGGGTTCAAACTCGGCGGTGATAACCCGACCTTCTTTAGTCGTATCGCCATAATTGTCTTCTAATTTGTATTTGGCCTTAATATCTTCCGGTAATCCATTAATGACAGCTAGGGGTTCGGTCTTGGTAAAAATTGCAGTACCAGAATAACCTTTTTTTTCCGCTGAATGCCAATATTCATAATAATCTGGAAAATCAAACTCAATTTGGTCATGATTGGCCTTGGTTTCTTGAATACACAGCACATCAGGTTGGTGTTTAGCTAGAAATGGCTCTAATAAACCCTTTTTTTGCACCGCTCGAATACCATTCATGTTCCACGAGTAAATTTTCATATTTATTAGTTTACAGGATTAATCAGAAACTTCGAATTTTAGACCCTTAAATCTGTAAAATTTGCTATAGTTAAAGTACTATGCAAATAAGAGAAATGAGACCGAGTGACTACACCATTGTCTCGGCTAAATTACGTGAACTGCACAAAGAGCACTCTTTACTAAGAACTGGATATTATGAAGATGTTGACGTAGATAGATTTTTTAAATTATTAGACCAGAGTACCTTAAAAATCGTAGCCGTTGACGACAGTGAAAATGTTATTGGTTTTGTTAGGGGAGAAATCATTAATAATAAGGAAAAATCATTTGCCGTGATACATGATATTTTTATTAATTCTTCAGAACGTAGTAAGGGAATAGGTTCTCTGTTAATGAAAAATTTTTACGATGAAGTAAAAAAAACTAACATATCAAACTTAAGACTGCAGGTGGACATCCTAAATGATGGAGCTATTTCTTTTTGGAAAAATGAAGGTTTTGAAACAACCCATTTAAAAATGGAAAGAAGTATATAGAAACTTGACACTTTACCAAACAAGCCTATATAGTTTCCTTATCTGTAATTTTGCAGATTGACAATTGTACCTTAAAAAGGAGACGCTCTCATGAATCATCCTGATTCTATTGCATTAAAAAAACTGAGTTTGGTTATTAAAAACTCTAACTTTAAACCCATTGTAAAAACAATGATCCGTGAAAATTGGGTTAAATCTGAAGCACGAGCTAATGATTTAATCGAGGCTTTTCTTCAGTGGTTCCTTGTAGCCAACCATTCTGAACATGATAAGCCTTATGTAATGTTTCATGGTCCAGTTGATAAGGTCTTCCATGCTTTTGTATTAAACACAGAATTTTATGCTATTTTTTGTGACACGCATGTTGGAAAATTTATTAACCACAATCCTCTAGACTCCGAATTATCATTAATTGCTGAAGAACGTGGTGGAATTGAATATACAATCACTCTTCTACAGCAAATTTATGGTGACAAATTGCATCCTGAGCTCAAAAAATGGGTTCGTTTAGCTGTTAAAGGAAAACTAAAGGCTAGTTCTATTAGCTGTGTTGGTTGTGACTACAACCAAATGATATTTAAAACGGCTTAATAATTAAGCCAACAAAAGTCGCGTTTATAAACGCGACTTTTTTATATTCGGTTTAATCACTGTTTACTCGCTTTAAAACAATCTAGGCACTTTAAATTACTAGTGTCTCTTGGCTCAAAAGGCAGGGAAGTAATACTTGCTCCACAGCCAGCACACTGCCAATCACCTTCAAACCTTAGTTTTTCTCCTGGTTTAATTGAAACGGCGCCGACAAAACCATCATCATCAAATGGCATTGGTTCACTAGCTAGTCCAGCCTCTTCTGGTATATCAAAAGGGATGTCTTCAGCAGGAACCGGCATTTCGGGAGCGGAGGCAGTTTCTGTGTTCTTTTTCTTACTCCAACAAGCTCTGCAGGTAAGGCCAGCTTCACTTCTAGGTTGAAAAGGGAGCTCGGTTATAGCTCCGCCACACCCACTACATTTCCAATTTCCTTGATGCATATTTAATATTTAAATTATTTATTTATGACAGTATACATTATCAATGTGAGTTCGAATTTAATTTTGAAATTTTTGTTACACTGTATTTATGGCACATTTAAACTATTATCTTGACCTCTGTGTTGAGGCTTTTATTGTAAACGGTGACTCAGTTTTATTAAGACTGCATGATAAATATGGTATCTGGACAGGTCCAGGCGGTCACATTGACCCAGGAGAGGATTCTAATGAGGCAGCCCGACGTGAAGCCTGGGAAGAAGCGGGTCTTAAAATTGAGCTAGTTGGTCCAGTTGGTTGGGTAAAGTCAGATACTGACACTAATTTAGACTTGGTACCGCCAATTTATGTAAACCGACACAAAATTAATGCGTCCCACGAACATTCAGCTTTTATCTTTGCTGCTCAATCTGAAACTAGAGAGATTAATCCTCAAGCTGGGGAAGCTGAAGGAGTCGAATTTGTTTGGGTCAACCAAGCCCAACTTGATGAAATGGTAGTTAACGACCATCGACTTAGAAAGGAAGTTTATAAATATGCCACTACGGCTTTGCAGTTGGTTATTAAATAATTTTATCTAGACAAAGAGGAATAATACTTTCTTTTTCCCTACAGAAGCATACAATTAATAGCAGTTATAAAG
>CAZWXM010000048.1:0-5169 GCA_964637855.1 uncultured Candidatus Saccharibacteria bacterium
TAAATGAGCACGGTTATTCACGCATGCCGATTTATAGTGGTGACCCGAGTAATATCGTGGGTATCTTATATGTAAAAGACTTATTGGTTGAGGATGAGTTGATTTCTATAAAGGAAACCGAGGAGGCATTTAGTCGAAAGTTCTTAGCGGTAGGAAGCGGGGATTTGCTAGATGCTGTACTAGGACGAATGTTAAAAACCAAGCAACATTTAGCAATTGTGCAAAATCGAAATAAGCAATTTATGGGCGTGATAACTCTAGAAAATATTATTGAGGAAATAATTCAGCAAGAAATAGAAGATGAGGATGATGAAGAGGAGAGTGATGAAAGTAATCCCCAAGCCAGATTTGACATAATGTAGATATAGAGTTATAGTGCGGGCTGAATTTTTTTGTTATTTTACACAATCCTAAAAGAAAAGGAGTTCCGCATGAGTCTTCATACTCAAAACTATATAGCCACTAAGCTTTTTCCCGATTTTAGTCCGATAAAGGTAGAGGTAATACAAAATCATCCAAATATGTTTGTGGTGATTGTTTTAGCTTTAGTCTTCGCTTTATTATTTTTTGTAGGCTTTAAAAAAGCTAGAAAAAATAGAGTAGCCAAGAAAAAATACCAACCAGGCGAAATTTTAGAAATTTCAAAAAATAAGTCTGGTCAGTACGTAGTACATCCATTGTCTAGTGATTGCGATAAGGTAATTACTAAATTAAAAGATGGTCAAGTAGTAAATCTGCTGGTACCGCATAGTTTTCAGTTACTTTATGAAACTAATGATGTAGTAAGGGCTAGATTCATCGATCCACGCTTTGCTAAAACTCCCGATGGAATGAGAGTTTTACCTAGTAGAGGTTTTAATTTCCCTGATTATTACAAAATTGGCTGTCTCACCTTCGGTGATATTGAAAATGAAAGAGAGTTTAGCTTGGTCAATTTTGTCCAAGAGCAAGCTGAGATTATTGGCGATAGCGTTTATCGTCCAGAACCTGAGCGTAAGTTTCTTACCACCACCTAGGCTTTAAACCTTTTCTTTTAATAAAAAACCCTACACGCAATGTGTAGGGTTTTTCTTTTGCTTAAGCCTTAAGCTTTAGAGATTTGAGTAGGGTTTGTAACTCCTCTCCTTGGATTTTTCGGTATTGATTCGGTTTGAGTTTTCCTAATTCAATATTCATCACGCGCACTCGCTTTAGAGTTTGGATCTGGTAACCCAGAGCGGCACACATGCGACGGATTTGGTGCTTTTTACCTTCAGTTAGGATAATAGAGAAGCGCTTATCATTATTTTTATTGGCAGTGACAATAGCGGGCTTGGTTCGGTAACCTTCAATTTCTACTCCAGCCGCCATCGCTCGCAAAAACATCCCAGAAATTTTCTTATCAACTGTGACATCGTATTCTTTGTCGTGTTGAGCTTCGGGGTCGAGGAGGGGACCAGTAATTCGGCCGTCATTAGAGATAATGATAAGACCTTCAGAATCTTTATCGAGGCGGCCGACTGGTGCTAGCTCAGTAATACCGTAGTCCTTAGCTAATCTAGTCGTAATGTCAGTTTCTCCTTCAGCTGGAGAGTGAGTGATGATGCCTCGACCTTTGTAATAGGCGAGATAGTTCTTTGACTTAGTTTTACCTAGAACTGAAACCTTATCACCCTCATTTACTTGCTGGCCAGTAACAGCGGCAATACCGTTGATCTGCACCTTATTTTGCTCAATTAGCACATCAGCCTCACGTCTAGAGGCGACGCCGGTGTGAGCTAGGTATTTATTAATACGCATA
Organism: uncultured Candidatus Saccharibacteria bacterium; assembly: GCA_964637855.1. Classification (GTDB taxonomy): domain Bacteria; phylum Patescibacteriota; class Minisyncoccia; order Phycocordibacterales; family UBA918; genus OLB19. The sequence continues at coordinate 1,781 of CAZWXM010000048.1, forward strand.
GGGAATTCCATAAGGCTGTGATTATGACACAAATTACTTTATTTTTCAAGGTAAATAAGAATCTAGCCCGCAATAATATATTTATCGCACGCTCCGACGTCCGCCTCTTACTATAAGCACTTAATCCTCGCGGACGCTCAAAATATATTATTGCGGGCTATAGGGCTAAATAAAAACTCTGACTTTTTGAGTCAGAGTTTGGTAGTGAGAATTTTTATCACTTGAGCTTTATGTTTATTGATAAATGACTTTAAATTATCAGAAATTTCTAGATAACAATCTTCGTTATTTATAATAGCTCTAAATTTGATACTTAAATGACATTTCATCGGGTCACGAAATCGAAGGTAACTTTTGCCATCTTTGCTACTGATTCTTTTATCGATAACTGGATGATTTTTGCCATCGATTCTTAGGTATCTATATAGTGGTACCTTTATTACCTTGGTTGGAACTAGATTATTAGATAATCCAACCCCAATGATTGAGTCTCGCTCAGAGTAAATTTCTAACTGGTAGATAGGTAATTCAATCCCATTCTTTGCCAAAAAAACTTGTAGTTCTTTAATCCCATCTAAAGTTGGTAGTCCGGCCATCTTATTCTCCTGTAAATAGACAAAATACTTCTACTTACAAAGCTACAACATCTAGAATATAAATCAATCTATTTACCTAATGAAATGGCTGGAGTGTGGTAATACTGTAGTTCTGAAGGGTTTAGGTGAGCGGGAATTGGTGAGCCAGCTTTAACCATTTGAAAAGGGAGATTAGTGACTAGTAGTGATAAGTCTAAATCAGCAGCCAATTCCTCGTCACTTATAGTTAGTAAGGTTACTAAGGTAAATTCAGCGGATTTTGTTAGGGGCAGATAATATTGTCCATCTTTAATTTGGACATCCTCATCATTGGATAGAACGATACTCCGTGATTTACCAACTGAAGTTTTTTTATCGTTATCCTGAATCTCGTAGCCCAGTTTAAAGACGGTACTGCTGGCGACCAGGTCGCGCTCTGAGACAATTGGCATATAAAGCTCTCGTCCAGCAAAGCCGAATTGGTAGGTGACAGTATATAGAATTGTTCGCTCATTGAGCTTGGTAGCACTTTGGGCGGTGGTGAAGTAGGCAGAGGCACTGCTTGGTATAATTAAGGCTAGGACAAAGACTCCAATAAACAGTTTAGATTTAATATTATTCATATTCGTATTTTACTACACTTAGATTAATTTGAACAAATTTATTTAAAACTAATTAAGGGTGCTAATGAGATTTTTATGATATATTGCACAAAAGTAAAAATCCGCTGAAATTAAATTATACTGTGCTAAGTAAACTTACCGAAATTTTAAATCTTAAGCTATTAGTTGCTTTTATTGCTGGCTTGACGGTGGTTTTGATAGGATATGTTTTAGAATCTTCATATTTTTATTCGTATAGTTTTAAACAAAACATAGAAGTAGTTTGGCCAAATGAAAATGTAAATTTATACGAGAATCAAGTGCTTATTTTAGACCTGATTAACCCTGAGTATCAGCCCGAGCAAATTATTGTTGCTTGGGAATTGGAAGATGGGTTAGTAACTGGTGAAATGAGTCATGTTGGTGGGTCGCAGTATCAGGCAGAAGTTAACGTTGCCAACTGGGATTGGAGAAAGGATAATAAATACAAATTATCTTTCACAGTAAAAACTTTAGATGGTTTAGAATTAAATAAAACTTCAGTTTTTGTTTATTCTGGTAATGAAGAATTGGTTAACCCTTTACCTTTAGAAAATATTGAACCAGAAAATACTATCGTAGCTAATTTAGCTGAAAATAATACCGCCTCAGTTTCTAATGCGGTTGCACCTAAAGTTGAATCAGTAGCTGTAAACAAGCCAACTAGTATAAATAATGAATTTAGAATTGAGTGGGTAAAGTCAGCTGTTGAAAGTAATCAAAAATTTATTTACCACACTAGCGGATATAATAGCGATAAAATTATTGCCTTTTGGAATACTGAGGGTGGGCATAAAAATCTTTTGTTTAAAAAGGAGGGTGAAAATACTTTTACTGCCAGTATAAATGTCTTTGGTTGGCGCTGGTTAGGAAAGGGGCCATACAAAATAAACTTTATGATTGCTGATAAGGACAGTGCCAAGGAGTTGGCTAGTCAGAGTTTTGTCATGACTTGGACTGGTGAACCAGGAAATTCGGAAATTGAGGTAAAGAAAACTGGAGAGACAATAATTAAATCAGCGACACCAGTGGCTCCGGTTATTCCAGCTAAACCAATAGTGACGGTACCGAAACCAACTGAGGTTGTACCAGTGGTAAAGCCACCAGTAAATGCAAGCACTAATTACTTAGTCAGTAGTCGCTTATATAAACCTAGTAAACCAGCTGTAGAAAATGCTTTAGCCGCCACAAGTGATGCTAGGGCAGTTGAAGCGCTAAAATATATTTTAAGCCAACCAAATTCAATTTGGCTAAATGGTGATGGTTATGATAGTGATGAATATATTAAGTCTGTGTTGGTACAAGCAGAGTCACAAAATCAAGTTCCAGCTTTTGTGCTGTATAACATTCCTAATCGAGACTGTGGTTCACATTCTTCAGGCGGAACCGCTTCAATTAATGGCTACAAAGTTTGGATTGATAGAATTGCAAAGAATTTAAATCAGGCTGAAGCGATCTTAATTATTGAGCCGGATGCTTTAGCGATGCTGAATTGTCTTAAGGAGGAAGATAGAGCTGGCAGAATTGAAATGCTTAAGTACGCTGTCGATAAATTAACTGCCTCCGGAGATAATGTGATGGTTTATCTTGATGCTGGACATCCATACTGGGTAGACATTAATGAGATGTCAAATCGGCTTAAATTAGCGGGAGTAGAAAAAGCCAGAGGATTTGCGCTTAATGTGTCTAATTATGTTTCGACTGAAGATAATATTACTTACGGAAATTTAATCAGTAATATTTTGGGTGGTAAAAAATTTGTTATTGACTCTAGTCGTAGTGGTAACTCGGTTGCTCCGACTAGAGAGTGGTGTAATCCATCAGGCCGGGCTTTAGGAGAATCACCAACTTTAACTAATGGAAGTAGAGGAAATCTGGACGCTATACTTTGGATTAAGTTCCCTGGTGAGTCAGATGGAAGTTGTAATGGGGGACCTTCAGCTGGTCAGTGGTGGACAAATTATGCGGTTGACTTATATTTTAATCGTTAAATAAAATAAAAGCCAAGTAATTAATTACTTGACTTTTATTTTATTTTATTTAACTCCAATTTTTTCAAGTTGAGTTTGGGTATCTTCCGGGTTCTCTACCGGCTGAGTTTTTATCACTCCGATAACACTCTCATCATTTCCACCAGGGAAAAGCATGTCACCAAAATAAATACAATCATCCT
>CAZWXM010000049.1:0-5116 GCA_964637855.1 uncultured Candidatus Saccharibacteria bacterium
ACTCTCAAGCACAGCACTTTAATCAGGTGTCAAACTCATTATTTTTAACACCTTTTACAAAGGCACTCTGCACAAACAATTTCATACAGTGGATAAATAATCAACTTAAATTTCTATTTTGTCAAAAGCTAAATTGCTCCCCTTAGGCTCTCTATTTGACAGACTACTAATTGTACTCTATAATTTATACAGAATGCTTGGGTTATCTGAGCATAATTATAGGAGGTTCTATCCATGATTCACTCATTTTGCTTACTCAAACCCGACTGTGTTGAGCGTCAGTTGGTCGAACGTTGCCTTAAGATGATGACAGATTTTGGTCTTGAAATCATCATGCAAGACCGTCGGTCGTTAACCCTGGCAGAAGCCCGTCTGTTCTACTACCAATGTCGCTCAGAAGACTACTATGACGACCTGTGTCGTCATATCACGTCAGATGAGTGCCATGGTGTCATCGTTACCGGTCGTCGAGCAATTGACCAGCTCAATGCTCTGGTTGGCATTAACGAGCCTCAACTCAGCCTTCCGGGGACGATCCGTAACATGGGTCATGACATCGCCCACAACCTCGCCCACTCAAGTGAGAACTTTGATCAGTTTTTCAGAGAAGCAACGATTTTCTTCTCGAAAGAACGGGTTACGTCACTCTTTTAAGGAGTCCACAGAACCCCTGCCATTACGGCCGGGGTTCTTTTAAATTACAATATGCTTTATATTTCTTCCGTTACAAAAATCTTGCATTGACAAGAAAAGTCTTAGGTACAAGGAATCATCAGTAAAATTTTTAAAATATTTTTTCGTGAAATCTAAAGTTATAGTTTTATCAGATGCATCACGAGCTACGGCACTAACAATATCTCTATCGTCTACTAGCAAATCAATCGTCTCATCGATATTAATCTCAAAGATAGACTTAACCTCAATTCCGTCCATTTTAATTTTTTCAAATGCATCAGAAAATGCTGTGATGTAAAAATACATGAATTCATGATTTATAAAATCACTAGCTGGCTCAAAGGACACTTGATATACTCCCAAAAAATGCACACTGTCAGCAACTTGAGCTTTCAATCCCATCTCTTCCTCAAGTTCACGTTCCACCTCTTCATCCATATCTTCACCATGAGCATGTCCACCATTCATTTTGACAAAAAACTTTTCGACATTGAAGTCATTGAGAGCTTTGGAATCTTGAAAAATTACTGTTCTTTTTTTTGGATCAATAACTATAAAATTCACTGACCGGTGCCAGAATCCTTTTGTATGCACTTCTGATCGGTCTGCAGAACCAATAGGCTTATTAAACGCATCGTAAATCGTAAGTTTTTCTTCTGTCATAAATATAATTTAAGTAAGTTTATTTTTCTCTACAAATGCCTCAGACTCAAATATCATTTTATCGAAGGCCTTATGTAAGTTAATATTATAAAAATTAATAATTGAGTAACATGCTTCAAATGCATCCAAAATAGGCTGCCTTAGAGACTGTGGCTCTTTTTCACCTTTTTCAATTTCAGTGACCATGCCAGCCAGAATTGCTGATCTTTTCGACAATTCAAGCATGGCATAACTTATCTCATTAGCAGAAGACTGATCAGTTTCAGACTGGTGCAGAAGTTGCCTACTGTCAACAATTTCATTTCGACGTAGTCCTTTTTTTCTCGCAATAGTGCTGGCACAGATAAAGAAAAAGAATCGGCGATTGAGAATATATTTAAAACAACGTCACTTATTTCATCCGCTAGAGCATCAGCATTTTCTTCTTCAGTACGTCGATTTAGCTTATGTTCTTGACGAAGCACTAAATCTGATAAATGTCCTACTTGAACCATTAATTCAAGCGCGTATTGGTCTGCACCCCACTCAACCCTTTCTACAGATCGGAATAGTTTTCTAGTGTATTGTGCTCGCTCCCAAATAACATCAATATCGAAATTTTCGGTAGCGTACGGCAAATGCATAGATTCTTTGTTTGTGGCATGTCCTGACCATTCATTTGTACTTAAAAATTCACCACGGACTTTTACCGGATAATTTATTTTTTGACGTATATAAATAAGCTGCCCGTGATTTACGTCACCATCAATATGTACAACCTTTTCATTCTCATCTATTTCAAACTCACAATCTAGCCCCATTTGAGCTAAGGCATCCTTGACACTTTCTGAGGTGGGTTTATAGCCAAGCAAATTTATCGCACAGCGTTCACGCTGGTCGGGTGGACAGTGATTGGCATCACACGCAGTACCCTCAAACATGGCATTAAAATCAGGTTTTTGAAGAGCATAAGCTAAAGCACACGAATTTACCCAATAGAGTGGGTATTCTGGGAATTTACTACTGACATATTCTTCTATGTAATCTTTGACACCTTCTGGCCAGACATCTGCTGATGCATTAACTTGATCAACGTTATCACCTAGTTCTGGCCAGGCATTTATCAACTGCCTGATTATTTCATCATTTGTTTTCAAACCAACAGCGACACTACATGTTGCGTACTGAGCCGCATAATCAAATATTTCCCTAATTTTTTCTCTATGGGCGTTTTGAGGCAAGAAAGGTCTCCAGTAGTGAATAGTCGGAATCTCCGCCTCTTTAAGTCGCTCGAAATTACTCTTTATATGTTCACTCTTTATAGTTGGTTCAATAGTTTGTGGTAGGCCAGAAAAACTTAGATAGAAAACTGTCCTAACCGCTTCATTACTCATTACCAATTCAATGAATTCATCAGGTATTTTACACTTTGTTGAAAAAACAAGAGGATTAGTAAGTCCGCGATCTGCATAAGTTTTAAAAAACTCAGTAAAATAATTTATATTAGACCGATTCATAAAGGCGTCGGTTTCACTACCAACCATTACAGGACTATCTGGATGATAATTTTCAAAAGACAACATGTTGTCAATTGATTTATCAGCAGACATGATTGGCATTCCCGGCTTGAGTGTCTTGTCATATCCTTGTAAAAAGCAATAATTACAGTCTTTAGCACAGCCAACAACCGGATCAGCTGTTATCCATGTGTCATCCTGACGTATACCTTTTTCTATTGACATTAATACTTATTTTAACACAAATCATATTGTCACTCACTAGGATAGAAACATATGAATAACTTTAAGTATATATACATATCTACAAAAAGTTACAGCCGAGTGTCACAAAGTTACATACGTTAAAATGTGTCACTTTTGTCACTTTTTGCTACGCACGAGAAGGTCTAAATTATTCAAGGCTTTATGCAGTAAACCGACCTTACAGAGCAATGAATCAAATAGGTTCTATCTCGAGAAGGCTCACAGCGGTATTTAAAAGAGCGACACACTTTGTGTGTCGCTCTTTTAAATAGCCAGCCAACTGCTTGACTGGCGTAACGCTGTGATAGGCGGAGTCATAATTTTTACGCCTGTCCTAGAGCAAAAATAGACGAGCCGGGGTCGAGAGTACTTAGTAGATTTAGCGCGAAGTGCATAAATATACTTAGTAACTCATGACCACAAATCAGATCACGAAAATTTTAAATTAATTTTACCTATCCCCGTTTCCAATATAAACAACTGCTGTAAATTAATCTCATGTCTCATATATACTGATAATATGAAAATTTCATATTTCGGGTTTATCATAGTGACTATTGTTTTTATAATAATTACTAGCGTTTCTTTTTTAATTTTTCATAATACATTTACTGAAGACTCACAAGGAGGAATTGTTACACCCCAAACCGAAATAAACACACTATACAAACCTCAAGATACTGATTCCTTAGACAAACCAGTCACCAATTCTGAAGAAATGGAAATGACTGTTTCTAATGAAAATCCCATAGTATCAAATAAGATCATAACTGAACCGGTATCAGATTTGACTCAAGACCTTGAACAAGTTGAGCTTTTGGACAAACCTGTTTCATACAATAATATGCGTGTTTATGAAGACTTAAATCAAATCATACTTGAGGTAAATGGAATCAAACATGTTGTAGATACGGGATACCCATTCAAAAGTGTTGAAGTAAGGGTATTTAGAAATCTTAGCTTTTCTCCAAGTGGCAGGTTCTTGTCTTATGAAGTTAACTCATACGAAGGCTCTAGCGTAAAAATATATGATACCCAAAAACTCGAACTAATAACCTCAGTTTTAGGTGGTGATTATGGTTTTACACAAAATGAACATTTCTACTACGTATGTAATATAACTGGTTATGAAGGCGGTGTTGAGGCTAGTGTTTATCAATTACCAGACTTTACTGAAATAATTGACTTATATGGATTATTTTCGGAATTAGAAAGTAACTACAGTTTTGTTACTTGCAAAGAGAATACTGCCAGAAACGTGATTACTTTTGATTTTTATGACACATATGACCCTACAGAATCTACATTACACAAAACAGTATTAGTTGATACTCAAGCCGGAAAACTATTGTCAGTAAATGACTATACACGGAATTAATTAACTAAATAAATTAGATTTTACCTAACTGACACATTGCAAACTTGATGTGTAAGGAGTGAGTTAAAATCCTTCTACTGAAGAAAATTGTGAGATTGAATTTGTATAAAACCCGGTTCCAAATTGCTCCCCTTAGGCTCCCTGTTTGACAGACAGCTAATTGTAATCTATAATTTATACAGAATGCTTGGGTTATCTGAGCATAATTAAAGGAGGTTTGAAATGAAAACAAGTAGAATGGAGCTTTCTTTAAACGCTCGTTCAGTTTGGTCGGCTCTAGGACTAGCAATTTTATTTTGGTCTACGTACGACCTATTTGCGAAATACCTAATCCCAGGAATAGTAGAGATTTTTAGTCTCACACCCGAGACTAACGCCTTCTCTCATCTTGAATTGCTGTGGGTTCCATTTATCTGGCATATTTTAACTTCTATCATTGTTTGCTTGGGCTTAAATATTTTCATACCCTTGAAAGCTTGGAAGGAAGGAGGCCTCTTACATGGTCTAGGCTTGGGTTTTGCTCTTAATCTTGGAGCCGCCTTCATCTTTGGTCTTAATGTTGGTCTTATCTGTGGTCTCACCTTTGGACTTGTCTATGGTCTACTGGGTGAATTAGAAGTTAGCACCGACTCATAAAGTGCAGGGAAAATCGCCTTGC
>CAZWXM010000050.1:0-5013 GCA_964637855.1 uncultured Candidatus Saccharibacteria bacterium
TTAAATTTTAATTAATTTAATTTCAAAAGCCTAGGAAATTTATTTCCTAGGCTTTTATTTTTTATATTCCCTCCGCTCGCAACTGCTCGATTAGTTTTTGGGCAGTTTTCGAAAGTTTCTTCGGTGTCTCGATTGAGACTTTGACCATAAAGTCCCCTCTTCCACTGCCGACTGGAACACCCTTGTCTTTGATTCTAATTAATTCGCCATGAGTAATACCAGCGGGGATTTTTAAATCCATTGTTCCGTCGAGAGTTTCAACTGTATAGGTTCCTCCGAGTAGTGCATCAGTTAGCTTGATTGGTAATTTGCTAGTTAGAGTCGAGCCTTCACGATGAATGGTTTTGTGCGCTTCGACATGAACTTTGATATAGAGGTCGCCAGATTGTCCGTGTGGTATCGCTTCGCCTCGACCAGTCATTCTAATTACTTCCCCATTCTGAATACCAGCTGGGACATTGATAGAAAGTTCTTCTTGGGTTCTGGCTACTCCTTGACCATGACAATGTTCACATTTTTCTTTAGGCACTTGTCCAGTTCCAAAACAGTCAGAGCATTCACGAACCGTAGAAAAACTACCCATGATACTTTGTCGGTTTTCGCGAATTTTTCCATTGCCGCCACAAGTCTGGCAGCTCATTGTACCGGCAGCTTTTTTACCTCCTTTACCGCCACAGTATGAACAAGGATTATTTTTGGTTAAGAGGACTTTTCTAGTGACACCAAAAATTGATTCCCGGAAATTTAGATTGATATCAATCGAGACATCGTGACCACGTCGCGCTTGCGGTCGACCGCCAAAACCAAAGTTTTGGAAAATGTCATTGATATCAAATTCAAAACCTTGACCATTGAAACCTTGAGCGGCACCTTGAAAATCTTGCCAGTTAAAACCGCCGCCCGACTGACCACCACCATTGTTGAAGGAGTGACCATAGGTATCGTATTCAGCCTTCTTTTTTTCGTCACCCAAAACCGCATACGCTTCGGTAATTTCTTTGTACTTAGCTTCATCCCCAGTCTTTTTGTCGGGGTGATATTTAGCGGCTAGTTTTCGGAAAGCTTTTTTAACCTCATCACGAGATGAGCCTTTTGGTATTCCTAATATTTTGTAGTAGTCGGTCATGGTGTTTTTTGGTTTGGTTTAAATTTCTGCAGCCCGCTACAGGTAAATTCTCCCTTGGAGGTCTAATTTACCTAAGCGTCTGACTAAGTAAAGCCATAGTCGTAGCTTTGCTACTCGTTGTTTTACTTATTATCAGCTTCTTCTGCTTCATGAACAGTTGGTTCGTCGTTTGGAGTGGCCTCTCCGGCTCCAGAATTGCCCTTTTGCGCTGCTTCAGCCGCCTTTTGCATAATCTCACCAATCTTTTGTAATGAAGTCGATAATTCAGCCACGGCTGTTTCTATCGCCCCTTTATCATCTTTGGTTGAAGTTTCTTTAACGGCCTTAATCTTATCGTTGATTTCAGTCTTAACTTCTTCGGGAACTTCTTTTTCGTGTTCCTTAAGAGCCTTTTCAGCCGTGTAGATAATTTGTTCGGCTTGGTTGCGGGTGTCGATTAATTCCTTCTTCTTAACGTCTTCATCGGCATGTTCCTCGGCTTCTTTTTTCATGCGCTCAATATCAGCCTCTGATAGTCCTGAGTTGGCTTCGATACGGATAGATTGTTCTTTACCAGTTGATTTATCTTTAGCAGATACATTTAATACACCGTTACTGTCGACATCGAAAGTAACTTCAACTTGTGGTACGCCACGCGGTGCTGGTGGAATGCCATCAAGAACGAAACGCCCGAGTGATTTGTTGTCGTTGGCCATTGAGCGTTCACCTTGAACAATGTGAATTTCAGTTGAAGTTTGATTATCAGCGGCGGTCGAGAAAACTTGTTGTTTCTTGGTTGGGATATGAGTGTTCTTCTCGATTAACTTTGTATTTACTCCACCCATAGTTTCTAGACCAAGAGACAGTGGAATTACGTCTACTAAAGTAATGTCTTGAACGTCACCTTGCAGGATACCGGCTTGGATAGCTGCACCAAGCGCTACTACTTCATCAGGGTTAATGGTTCGGTTTGGTTCTTTACCGAAAAGTTCTTTAACTGCAGCTTGAATCGCTGGCATGCGAGTTTGTCCGCCCACTAAAATAATTTCATCAATTTCTTCTTTCCTTAGACCAGAGGCTTCCATTGCTCGCTTAGTGATTTCGATTGATTTGTCGATAAATTCATGTGCTAGTTCTTCTAGCTTTGAACGAGATAGCTTGATATCCATGTGTAGAGGACCATCAGCCCCCTGAGAGATAAATGGGATATTGATGTTAGTTTCAGTGGTTGATGATAGTTCTAACTTCGCTTTTTCAGCTGCCTCATCAAGTCTTTGGAGAGCTAGTTTGTCTTTACCTAAATCCACCCCTTGAGACTTCTTAAATTCTTCAATTAAGAAACGCACAATTTCTTGATCGATATCTCGGCCACCCATGTGAGCGTCTCCGTCAGTTGATTGTACTTCTACTACATCCTCACCCACTTCCAGTACAGTGATGTCAAAAGTACCACCACCAAAGTCGTAAACAACAATCTTTTCATCTTTCTTTTTATTGAAACCATAAGCTAGCGCCGCTGCGGTTGGTTCGTTGATGATGCGCTTAACATCGAGTCCAGCAATTCTACCGGCGTCCTGAGTAGCTTTTCGTTGTGAGTCATTGAAGTAAGCTGGTACCGTGATAACGGCTTCAGTTATTTTTTCTCCCAATTTTGCTTCAGCATCCGCCTTCAATTTAGAAAGAATCATGGCTGAAACCTCTTCTGGTCGATAGTCTTTTCCATCCATTACTATAACTACCCCTCCGCCTTCCCCCTGCTTAATTTCGTAAGGTACGATATCCTTATCTTTTTGAACTACTGATTCAGAAAAATCATGTCCCATGAAGCGCTTGATACCATAGATAGTATTGGTTGGATTGGTTACCGCTTGTCGCTTGGCAATTTGTCCTACTAAACGTTCGTTGGTTTTAGAAATAGCCACAATTGATGGTGTGGTTCTTCCGCCCTCATTATTTTCAATGATGATTGGTTCACCAGCTTCAATGATAGCGATTGCTGAGTTGGTGGTTCCTAAGTCGATTCCAAGTATTTTTGCCATATTTTAAAATTTCAAATTAAATTTAACTTTTAATTATTCCAGTAGTAACGCGGGCGGGTCTGATTAATTCTGTCTTGTCGCCCATTTTCATTTCGTATCCGCTCTGAACTACTTTTATTACTTTATCTTTCATCCCTGCTTCAACTTCTTCGGTACCGATAGCTTCGTGCCGGTAAGGGTCAAAGGCTACTCCGGTTTGGTTGATAAGACTAACGTTATAAGATTCTAAAATCTGCATTAATTGGGTGTTAATCCCTTCTACCCCAACTCGCCAGTTTTTATCAGCTTTTTCCCAGGCTTCGGTATTGCTCATGGCCATTTCAAAACTGTCGCAAAGCGGAAGCAACTCGAAGACATGGTCCATTTTGTGTCGCATTTTATCCTTGAGTCTTTCTTCTTCCAGTCTTTTTCTAGCGTTAAGAAACTCAGCCTTGTCCCTTTGTGAAGTTTCTAATAACTGTCGCTTCTCCTCCTCACAGTGAGCTAATTTGTCTCGTAACTTTTTAAGTTTAGTATCAGCCGCTTCCTCGATATCTTCTAATTCCGGTTCGGCTTTTTCTGTATGTTCGTTTTCAGTAATTTCTATCTCCAAATCTTCATTTTCTTGTTCAATATTCGTCATACTCGCGCATTATAAATCTAAAAAAGTGTTATGTCAAAATTGTGACATCTTTGTTTTTTAGGTTTGGAAAATACTAATTTTCGAAATAGTCCATCCTGGTCTTTGTTCTCAAGCCGTCAGATTTTGCCCAAGGGCAGAACAAAATCTGACATATTTTCGAAATAGTCGCTTTCGCTCCTTTTCTCAAACAAAAAAAGAACCCGACAATTGTCGAGCTCTTATTCTACTGCGTAGGATTGGTTAAAAAGTTGATGGGTTTGTCCACGAAATTGCTTTGCGGATGGGAGCACCTTTTTCTACAGTCTCTACCACAATAGCGGGTTTTGTTTGTGGATCATAACTTACTGTTACCTGTAGGTTATCTGAAGTGGGAAAAGAAACTGTTCGGATAGACTTTGGGGTTGGTCTTTTAAAATTTTCTAAAACTAAGACACTTATTTGTGCTACTAGACTAGTATGTTCTTCCTGTAAACCAACACCTCGTGCTCCTCCTAAAGCCGCTCCTTCGTAAAACAAACTTAAGTCAGGCTTCATGATGAGATGAAAGCGTGGGTACATACTTTTTTCAAACTCCCCTTTGGCGAGCGGGTTATTAAAGATAGTTTCACTAATTTTAATGTCTCCTTTATTCCATTTAGTAATATGTTTAGTTGAGGGAAAAACTATAGTTAGTAACGCATATCCGAACATTGCTTTTAATTGCTCTTCAGAGAATGGGACATACAACAGGCCTGCATTCATCTTTAGTTTTGAATCAATTAGAAATTTGCGTGAACAGTCATCAATGGTGTACATATCGTCACCGAGAATTTCCTTCGCCCGAGTAATCGGAGTCCGATAACTTTCTAAAAGCTGAGCCCGTTCCCTTTCAAGAATGGCTGCTTTGTTTGACCTTCGGGTTGCCAATCTTTGTCCGACAGCCTGTTTAATATGACCAACTCCAGCTTTCATTTTTACCCGCACCCCTCCTTTTTTGATTGAAGTTTCATTCATCACCTTCTCCTTCGGTATTAAAGATCAATTCAGTTCATATTATGCATCGCTTGAATGGTTTGTCAAAAATATGTCAGTGCGGAATAGGGCTTCAAATAAAAAAAATCCCCGACTGGGGATTTTACAATCGCATTCCCACGAGTTACTAAGTAGATTTATTCGCTACGCTTTAAATTTACTAAGTACTCGCGGGCCCGTCTCGCTGGTTCACTGCGGCGGGATAAAGCCGCAGTTCACATCGCTCCGACTTCAAA
>CAZWXM010000051.1:0-4877 GCA_964637855.1 uncultured Candidatus Saccharibacteria bacterium
TTACTATAAGCACTTAATCCTCGCGGACGCTCAAAATATATTATTGCGGGCTATAAGGCTAAATAAAAAACTCTGACTTTTTGAGTCAGAGTTTGGTAGTGAGAATTTTTATCACTTGAACTTTATGTTTATTGATAAATGACTTTAAATCATTAGAAATTTCCAAATAACAATTTTCGTTATTTATAATAGCTCTAAATTTTATACTTAAATGACATTTCATCGGGTCACGAAACCGAAGATAACTTTTGCCATCATTGCTACTGATTCTTTTATCAATAACGGGATGATTTTTGCCATCGATTCTTAGATATCTATATAGTGGTACCTTTATTACCTTGGTTGGAACTAGATTATTAGATAATCCAACCCCAATGATTGAGTCTCGCTCAGAGTAAATTTCTAACTGGTAGATAGGTAATTCAATCCCATTCTTTGCCAAAAAAACTTGTAGTTCTTTAATCCCATCTAAAGTTGGTAGTCCGGCCATCTTATTCTCCTGTAAATAGACAAAATACTTCTACTTACAAAGCTACAACATCTAGAATATAAATCAATCTATTTACCTAATGAAATGGCTGGAGTGTGGTAATACTGTAGTTCTGAAGGGTTTAGGTGAGCGGGAATTGGTGAGCCAGCTTTAACCATTTGAAAAGGGAGATTAGTGACTAGTAGTGATAAGTCTAAATCAGCAGCCAATTCCTCGTCACTTATAGTTAGTAAGGTTACTAAGGTAAATTCAGCGGATTTTGTTAGGGGCAGATAATATTGTCCATCTTTAATTTGGACATCCTCATCATTGGATAGAACGATACTCCGTGATTTACCAACTGAAGTTTTTTTATCGTTATCCTGAATCTCGTAGCCCAGTTTAAAGACGGTACTGCTGGCGACCAGGTCGCGCTCTGAGACAATTGGCATATAAAGCTCTCGTCCAGCAAAGCCGAATTGGTAGGTGACAGTATATAGAATTGTTCGCTCATTGAGCTTGGTAGCACTTTGGGCGGTGGTGAAGTAGGCAGAGGCACTGCTTGGTATAATTAAGGCTAGGACAAAGACTCCAATAAACAGTTTAGATTTAATATTATTCATATTCGTATTTTACTACACTTAGATTAATTTGAACAAATTTATTTAAAACTAATTAAGGGTGCTAATGAGATTTTTATGATATATTGCACAAAAGTAAAAATCCGCTGAAATTAAATTATACTGTGCTAAGTAAACTTACCGAAATTTTAAATCTTAAGCTATTAGTTGCTTTTATTGCTGGCTTGACGGTGGTTTTGATAGGATATGTTTTAGAATCTTCATATTTTTATTCGTATAGTTTTAAACAAAACATAGAAGTAGTTTGGCCAAATGAAAATGTAAATTTATACGAGAATCAAGTGCTTATTTTAGACCTGATTAACCCTGAGTATCAGCCCGAGCAAATTATTGTTGCTTGGGAATTGGAAGATGGGTTAGTAACTGGTGAAATGAGTCATGTTGGTGGGTCGCAGTATCAGGCAGAAGTTAACGTTGCCAACTGGGATTGGAGAAAGGATAATAAATACAAATTATCTTTCACAGTAAAAACTTTAGATGGTTTAGAATTAAATAAAACTTCAGTTTTTGTTTATTCTGGTAATGAAGAATTGGTTAACCCTTTACCTTTAGAAAATATTGAACCAGAAAATACTATCGTAGCTAATTTAGCTGAAAATAATACCGCCTCAGTTTCTAATGCGGTTGCACCTAAAGTTGAATCAGTAGCTGTAAACAAGCCAACTAGTATAAATAATGAATTTAGAATTGAGTGGGTAAAGTCAGCTGTTGAAAGTAATCAAAAATTTATTTACCACACTAGCGGATATAATAGCGATAAAATTATTGCCTTTTGGAATACTGAGGGTGGGCATAAAAATCTTTTGTTTAAAAAGGAGGGTGAAAATACTTTTACTGCCAGTATAAATGTCTTTGGTTGGCGCTGGTTAGGAAAGGGGCCATACAAAATAAACTTTATGATTGCTGATAAGGACAGTGCCAAGGAGTTGGCTAGTCAGAGTTTTGTCATGACTTGGACTGGTGAACCAGGAAATTCGGAAATTGAGGTAAAGAAAACTGGAGAGACAATAATTAAATCAGCGACACCAGTGGCTCCGGTTATTCCAGCTAAACCAATAGTGACGGTACCGAAACCAACTGAGGTTGTACCAGTGGTAAAGCCACCAGTAAATGCAAGCACTAATTACTTAGTCAGTAGTCGCTTATATAAACCTAGTAAACCAGCTGTAGAAAATGCTTTAGCCGCCACAAGTGATGCTAGGGCAGTTGAAGCGCTAAAATATATTTTAAGCCAACCAAATTCAATTTGGCTAAATGGTGATGGTTATGATAGTGATGAATATATTAAGTCTGTGTTGGTACAAGCAGAGTCACAAAATCAAGTTCCAGCTTTTGTGCTGTATAACATTCCTAATCGAGACTGTGGTTCACATTCTTCAGGCGGAACCGCTTCAATTAATGGCTACAAAGTTTGGATTGATAGAATTGCAAAGAATTTAAATCAGGCTGAAGCGATCTTAATTATTGAGCCGGATGCTTTAGCGATGCTGAATTGTCTTAAGGAGGAAGATAGAGCTGGCAGAATTGAAATGCTTAAGTACGCTGTCGATAAATTAACTGCCTCCGGAGATAATGTGATGGTTTATCTTGATGCTGGACATCCATACTGGGTAGACATTAATGAGATGTCAAATCGGCTTAAATTAGCGGGAGTAGAAAAAGCCAGAGGATTTGCGCTTAATGTGTCTAATTATGTTTCGACTGAAGATAATATTACTTACGGAAATTTAATCAGTAATATTTTGGGTGGTAAAAAATTTGTTATTGACTCTAGTCGTAGTGGTAACTCGGTTGCTCCGACTAGAGAGTGGTGTAATCCATCAGGCCGGGCTTTAGGAGAATCACCAACTTTAACTAATGGAAGTAGAGGAAATCTAGACGCTATACTTTGGATTAAATTTCCTGGAGAATCGGATGGAAGCTGTAATGGTGGACCTTCAGCTGGTCAGTGGTGGACAAACTACGCAGTAGACTTATATTTCAACCGTTAAATAAAATACAGCCAAGTAATTAATTACTTGGCTGTATTTTATTTAACTCCAATTTTTTCAAGCTGAGCTTGGGTATCTTCCGGGTTCTCTACTGGTTGAGTTTTTATCACTCCGATAACGCTCTCATCATTTCCACCAGGGAAAAGCATGTCACCAAAATAAATACAATCATCCTTATTCCAGTTCAATTCTTGTATTAAGCGATTGACATAAAATCCCTTGTGTTTGCCTTTAGCGGTATAGTCTAAGCAAGTAGTGCCGCCAATCTTAACGTCGATAGTTTTAGAATTGAAAGGAAACTTAAGTAAAATATCTTTTCTTACGTCGCTATGAGGATCAAAAGCCTCTTTTTTTTCTAGGACCTCATTGTGGCCAAGTAAACTATAGCTAATCTGACAACCTCGATCTTGAACTAAATCTGTAACATCACTTACTGTCCAGGTTTTCTCTATGGAAGCAATATGATTATTGATGGTGTCTTTGTCAGTTTGACTAAGTCGCTCTTCCCAAAGAATGTTTCCGTCTGGCTTAGTTGCATGATTTCCGTTTTGGCCTAGTTTATAGCAATTGACACCATCAACCTGCCAAGCGATTTGAGCGCAAGTAGCTCCAGACACAATTATAATATCGTGCTCAGTATTACTCAAAACGGCTTTTAGAGCCGGTGAAATTTTAGAACGACTTCTAGTAACAGTGTTATCTAAATCAAAAAATAGATGCATAATTTAATTTTGTAGAGTTTCAGATTTTAGCTCAATCACTTCGCGAGCATAATCATCTTCGTAGCGAATAATATCATCTTCACCAGTATAGCTACCAGTTTGCACTTCAATCAAAACTAATGGGGAAGTACCGTTGTTTGAAAGTCTATGTACATGGCCTTGTGGGATATAACAACTTTCGTTTGGATATAATAATTGATGCCCTATATGACTTGGCTCATCTAGCTTACGGATTTGAATTGTAGCGATTCCTTCTACTACCACCCAATGCTCACTGCGATGTTTATGACTTTGGAGACTTAGTCTTTGACCTTCCTTCACAATAATCTTTTTTACTTTGTAGCTTGGCTTATCTTCCATTACATAATAAACACCCCAAGGTCGGTAACCAACTTCAATGTATTCCTGCTCCTGAATTTCTTTAGGGATACTAGCTAGCTCAGTCTCAAGTTTGGCATTATCGTTACTGTTAGCCACTCTTTTAACATAAGATGAACTGCTGTAGATTTTTGCCCCTAAACTATCAACAATTTTTACTCCATGCTCAGCTAATATTTTAGCTTCTGGAATTTCTGAAGCAAAGCGGTCACCTCCCTTAGTAAAAATAACTTCGCTGACATCAGTGCGACTTCCAATTTCAGCCAAAAGCATTTGTAAGGTTTTACAAACAGTTCCATCGGTATCAATGGAAAGAACAGTTCGATCAACTGGCTTTAATGATGAAACCAACCTGGTTCTAAACACTTCATCTTGGAAGCTTTCGGTTCCGCGCTTTAATTTCGCCTGTAGGTCACTATTTACTATTACCCATAGCTCGTCAGCAATTTGTTTTGAAAGTTCAAAACACTCAACATGCCCTGGGTGAAGGGGATTGGCATAAGCAGATGTAATCGCAATTTTCATAATTTAAAATTTTAATGGTTAGACCGTAAGTTTTCTTTTCCGCATAAATACCACACTTTTAGATAAATTACAAGGGTACAAAAACGTTGTCTCATTTTTAGAGATAACAGGTGAGATAAGTATTTAAACAGTCTAGCCCTTGACAAATTTG
>CAZWXM010000052.1:0-4785 GCA_964637855.1 uncultured Candidatus Saccharibacteria bacterium
TGAAGGATTCGTCAACACCACCACGCTGTTTTAGTGCTTGTAGTGGATCCATAATAACCTATAAACTATTTACGTCTGAAGTATTAGCAACGCTGGGCCGAGCAAAAGGATTTGGTCTTCCGACTGGCCTCTCCTGAATTGGGGTAGTGAAGCTGCGTAATGACTGGAATCTATCATCTTCAAATAATCCAATATTTAACGAAACCTTATCCAAAACTTGTCGTCGCTCAATAAAAACCTTTGTATTATTGAGCATATTTTGTAGAGTTTGTTGATTTTCATTAAAATCTAGAGCCGGTTGTGAACTTTGGGTATAAACATAATAACCAGCAAACACAACGGTTATGAGTCCTAGAGCGATAGCAAGATTAGTAGCTGTTTTTCCCATAATTAAAAATTAATTTTATTACTAGTAACTTGCTCTTGATATGAGTAGGTCGCTATTTCTATCTCAGCGGCCAAGAAGCCACCGTCAATTTGTTTGATATTTACAGACTGAACCTCCAGCGGATAATTATTTTGCTCCATCAATCTAAACAGATTCTTTATTTGTGAGTAAGTACCCTCAACTGATAAGGTAAACAAATATTTTAATGGCTGGTGTAGATTATTTTCAATATCAACTTTTCTAGACTCTTCATCTATACCAAAAAAAGTAGCGTCCTTATATAGAACTCCCGCCTCATTTGAAATTAGCAATAAATCTCTTGGCACCGCTATAACATCCACTGCATCGGGCATATAGGTGAGCAGCTGTCGCTTATCATCATTAGAAATACTGTCGAGACGTGAAATCAAACTCGCTAACTGAGAATTAACTGAGATGACTTTCTTACTTTCTTCTCGGTAAATTTCTATGTCGTCTTGAACTGCTCCAATTTTAACAAAAGCTGGTTGTACGTAGGTAAAGATTAAAGCTACCGCTACTATAATCATTCCGATTTGTGTAAATAAACCTTTAGGGATCATATGTTTTCGTTATTAACCGTCTCTGCGTCAGCTGTTTCCTCAGTTGCGGTAGCTGTATCTAGAGCTGGCTCGGTGATAATAATTGGTGAAGTTAAAATCGGAGCTTGATTAGCGACGTAAGGCACAGCTGTTAATGGCACGTTTAACTCAGCAATGAAAGTAATTTCAGGTATGGAGTTATCAAACGTATTGTCTTTTTTATCTATCAAATTACTAGTATTACCATTCTGCAAAGAAGTAATAGCCACATTGGAAATTGTTTGATTACGCTGATACACACCTCTCTGGAAAATAGTTGAGTCAAATGAATCAGTTTCAATAGTAGCGGCTAAAATAAATTGCTCGTCCTTCTCACGTTTTAAATCTAAGGAAGCAACTTGAACTGTATCAATCGTAGCACTTTCCAAAGCATCAAAAACTGAGGCCACGGAAACACTATGACTCAGCCTATTTTCAGCTTGACTTAGACGTAGATCAAATTCTAAAACTCGCTGCATGTCTGATTCACTGAAGCTACTGATAGCTGTATTGAGAGCAGTTACTTCATTACTTAGTTGTTTGTCTACTACCTTGCCATAAAAGTAGACTCCGCCAGTAGCAATTAAAGTAGAGAACATCAGTATGTAACTAATAATAGTAAATACATAAACCGGACGTGAAGCCGCACCCTGCTTTTTTTTATTTACAGGACCACGCTTTGGTATGAATGAATTATTATTTGAAAGATCTGGCATGTTTTTATTATACGCTTCAATTATTTTTAAAGCTTATTATGGCTGTGGAAACTTTATTCAAAAATTCTTATCGCTGCTCCTAATGCTACCGAGAAAGATGGGCTAATCGCTTTCATGGTGTCGTCCATAAAAGCTGGATAAGCGATTTTAGAAAACGGATTGGCGATAGTAATACTTCGATTCAAAAATTCTTTAAGGTGGGCATCGGTTCCTGGGAACAATGCTCCCCCACCAGTTAAGTAAACTGAGGTTAACTTAATACCGGTTTTACTTTCGTATTCACGCAGTACTTGGTTAAATTCTCTAAAAGCTCGATCATAGCTTGAGTTGTGAGCTCGTTTAAGGTCTGAGAAATCTGGTGAATTTTTATCAGCGGTAAATTTTAGTGCTTCCGCCTCTTCAAAAGTCACATTTAAAACTTCAGAAATTTGCTTGGTAGCGATGGCTCCACCAGCTCTAATCCGGTACATACGCATAAGCAAACCCTTTCTAACAATATATAGCTTGGCCGAAACCGCTCCAATATCAATAATCGCTATATCATTTTCTTCGTTATTAAAAAGTCCCCTGATAACGCTGAAACACTCAATTTCAGTTGGTGGTTGTTTGAGTCCGACAAATTGCATTAGAACCTTAAATCTTTCTAAAGCGGAGTTTTGAATAGCCGCAATCAGAACATTACGAGTATTTTTTTCATTAGTTAGTTGTTCATCTTTAGTCACCTCCACTTCAGCCCAATCTAAAGTCACTTCACTAAGCGAAGCTGGTATAACTTTACGAGCTTCGACTCTTACCATAGACGATAAATCGGCGTCTGCGTCGGCCTCTAAAGTAACATTAGTCACAAAACTAGCAGATAGTGGCGTAGCAAAAACTGCATTTCTGGTCTTAACCGCAGATTCACGAATCACATCTACTAGTGCCGCCTGTTCTTTATTAGCATCAAGTACCACTGATTCCCCCACTGACTTGCCAACATAAGGTCCAAGCTGAACTTCACCATAAGTAGCCAAAGTAATCACTCCTTTTTTTTCCTGCAATTCAACTACTTTGATTGAAGAAGAACCAATATCAATACCAACTACACTTTTAGTAGTTGAATCAAAATCACTTTTGGTAGCGGAAAAAATACTACTGATAAAATTCATATCTTGTTAATATTCTAACATGAAGAATTTATAGATGACTATATTTATGCAAGGATTACTAAATAAAATTTTTGACTTTATCTTTCCGCCCACCGAAACAGAACTGACCCTGAGAGGAATAGATCAAACTGCCATCAAAAACTTATACCGACCCAATCAACACCTAGGGATTATTTTTCTTACAAACTATCATGAACCTTTAATCCAAACTGCCATAACTGCTAATAAATTTGAACGTAACCCTTTAGCACCGAAAATATTGGCTCAGTTTTTAAGTCTTTGGGAGCAAGAGAAAAATTTAAACCTAATTTACGTTCCTGTCCCCTTAAGCAGTGCGCGCTATCGAGCCCGGGGACATAACCAAGTCGTGAGTATTCTAAGAGCTTGTCCAGAAAATATAAAAATTAGAACTGACCTACTAAAGCGAGTTAGAGATACAGCGCCTCAGACCAAACTAGATAAGCATGACCGAGCCAAGAATTTAACTGGGGCCTTTATGGCTAACGATAAAATCCAAAATCTCTCACCGGACACTGGTCTAGTCTTAGTTGATGATGTAATTACTACCGGTACCACCCTACTTGAAGCTAAGCAAGCGTTATTAAAAAAACTACCTCCTGGTGTCAAAGTGATTTGTTTAGCCATCGCTCATTAAAATAAAAAGGATACATATATATGTATCCTTTTATAAAATAGTACTATTTGTAAAGTTGGAAAAAATTGCGACCTTTATTTTTTGCTTTGTATAAAGCTTTGTCAGCCAAAATACTTAAATTATTGAACTCGACTTCATTTTGAGCAATGGCGCCACCCATACTCGTCGTGACTTTAATTTCAGCTTTGAAAGTTAATTCCGCTACTGATCTTCTAACTTTTTCAGCTAATAGTCTGATGCCAACACTATTAACATTGGGAATCAAAGCCGAAAATTCATCGCCACCCATTCTGAAAATTAAGTCTGACTGTCGTAATGAAATTTTAATTGCCTTCGCTACTGACTTCAAAACCTCATCACCGATACTATGTCCATGATTGTCGTTAACTTGCTTAAAGTAATCAACATCAATCATAATGAGTCCGACTGACTTTAATCCATTTTTACGGTTATGTTCACCCCCTGATAATGAAGCTTTGAATCTCTCGATAACTTCATCATAGGTACGGCGATTTAATAAACCGGTCAAAACGTCAGTACTAGCCAACTCAAGCAATCGCTCACACTCAGCTTCTTTTGCACTTAAAACTTCATTTACATGAATAATGTATTCACTTAAACCTTTCGTTTTTAAATCTGAATATTTAATCTTACGCCATTGGTGTAAGGCCAAGATGACCAACAAAACAACCAGTACAAATAAAATAATGCATAATATTAGCATTCGACTTCCCCTTATAGATGAACAAAACAATCTCCATTATTACCATAATAATGGAGATTGTCAATTAAATTGATCTAGTCTAAACGTTGCCACATATGAGTGTCGCTTTTGCGAACCTCACAATCTGCACACTTGAAATCATCTGGCAAAGATTCCCAGGTTGTACCCGGTGCAATTCCACGCTCTGGGTCTCCTATTGCCTCATCATAAATCCAACCACACTCTAAACATACATATTGAGCCATAATGAAATTTGTTATTTTTAATCTTATTTATTTTATATATTCAACCTGAAGTAAATATGAAGAGAATAAACTCAGGCTTAACTAGCCTGAGTCTGTCTAGCCGCTTTAGCCGCAGCCAAAGCGGCAGCATCAGCCTGCGCTTTTTTGGCTGCGGCCGCTTTTGCGACAGCAATTTGTTTTGCTAAAGCATCAGCCTCAGCTTTAGCTTGAACTTGCTCATCAATTTGTTGCTGAGCTGTATTAGTTTTAACTACCACTTGAGTTTTATCTTCAGTTACTGCAACTGGGACTGGTTTTGCAACTGCAATAG
>CAZWXM010000053.1:0-4716 GCA_964637855.1 uncultured Candidatus Saccharibacteria bacterium
CATTAATTCACTTCGACCTATTTTATATCACAAACTATCACTACCGAGCTAGATTTTCTATCAAACTCAAGGACCGCCACATCGGGCGCATTAACGACCAAGCGTATTTTTTAATCGTAGCTAATTTGGTTGAAGTGGTACTGGTATCAATCTTGATAGAAGTTTCTGGTAATAACATATACATATATTCACCCTTGAAAGAAATTCTAATATTCAACTTATGTTCCAACCACCAATCATTAAGCACCGCCATAAACTCGGGGGTAAGGATTTCTCTAGCGGCGGTGGCGTCGGAGGTGGCGACATGAAGATTTTTTTCAAAATCATTCCATTCCAACACCGTTTCTTTAACTTCATTTGTACTCAATAGACTAGTCCAGAAATCTAAATGACCAAAACCCAACTTGTCACCTTCGGTAGAAATATAGGTCTCGGCTTCATGCGCCTTGGTTAGTTTGGTAGTAACAAACAAACCTTTAAACAGGGTTCTTTCCTCAGTATTCTTACCACTATTAGTCGAATACTTTTGCGTTACTAATAACTCTCGCAAAGAAACTTCTTTGTCAGAGAAAATGGTGTACATATCATCTGAAATAACTGTAATGTCGTGACTGGTTATCAATTCTGACTGATTTAGCAATCCTAAAGTTTCCTCACGATGACTTTCATTATTAATATACAGAATCATCCGATTCAAAGTATTAGTGAGTGCTGGTACTAGAGCTAGATTAATTTCTTTAGCTAGCAACTTATCATTGGTCATCCAGCGACGACCAGAAACAAAAACAACGGTCAGCCAGAGCATAGAAAAACCAATCAAGATGTTATTAAGGGTGGTTTCTCCATTGTTATACAAAACATACAAAGCAAAAATAATCGCCACTGAAAACAAAAGACTAACCACTGTGTAACGTCTGCTACCTATCACTTCCTCGCGCCGAGAATTGGTAGTCTCCAAAAAATCAGACAAACTACTTTGTAGCACTAACTCAAATTGACTTTCTAAAGCCGACAAATTTGGGAAGTCTTCAGCAATTTTTTTCATTATTATTTATTTAAATCTCGCAAACGATTGATTCGCTCCCTAACTGGCGGATGAGTTTGAAATAATTGCGATAACTTATTTATTAAACCGCTCTCTTCTTCTTGAAAAGGATCAGATATAAATAAATGAGCGGTAGCGTGTGAAGGATTTTGCATTGGCCGAGCGTAGGTACTAATTTTTTCTAGCGCTGAGGCTAGTCCCTCTGGATAGCGAGTCAGTAAAGCCCCTGAAGCATCAGCTAAAAATTCGCGTTTGCGAGACACAGCCAACTGAATCATTTTGGCGGCTAGGGGCGCTAAAATGATTCCGACAATTCCTAAAATTAGAAAGATTGGGGAACGTTCGCGATTATTATCTCCACCGCCAAACATCATCGAACGCGTAAGGAAATCCGCTACAATCGCCACAAAACCAGCCAAAACTACTGCAACCGTAGAGACCAGCATGTCGCGATTTCCAATATGCGACAACTCATGTGCCATTACCCCCTCTAGTTCAGTTCGGTCGAGAATGCTTAATAAACCAGTGGTGGCGGCTACTACCGCGTGCTCAGGATTACGACCAGTAGCGAAAGCGTTGGGGGCTGGATCATTTACAATATAAATCCTAGGCATGGGTAGACCAGCCGTAATGGATAAATTTTCAACAATATTATATAGCTCCGGGGCGTCTTGCTTTGAAATTTCCTTAGCATTAGTCATACTAAGAACTAATTTGTCAGACCACCAATAACTACCCACACTTGTCACTACGGCCATGATTGCTCCGATAAACAAAATCGTTGGATTACCAAAATACCAAGCTACAGCATAACTAATCGCAATCACAAACACTAAAAAACCACTCATCAAGAGATAAGTTCTAAAAATATTGTTTGATTGTTCCGTATATAAAGTAGCCATTTTAAATTGGTTTAGTTTAGACTAAATTTTAGATTAAATTAAAGTGGGATGCCCTGCACACTTTCGTTTGAACGATATTCAACATCAGCCGACCAGTGTAAGTAATAACCATGCTTATATCTGCCTTTCTTGAGTATATTCTCCTCTTTAGCTGCAACAATTTCATCCTTAGGAATTTCCAACTGTTCAATTATAGTTTCTAATACCACCATTAAATCCGTGTATTCTTCTAGAAACTCGGCTTTAGTTCGGCACATAGCCAATGACGAAGCTTCCTCCTGAATTTTCTTAAATAATTC
This sequence comes from uncultured Candidatus Saccharibacteria bacterium, assembly GCA_964637855.1. Classification (GTDB taxonomy): domain Bacteria; phylum Patescibacteriota; class Minisyncoccia; order Phycocordibacterales; family UBA918; genus OLB19. The sequence goes on from CAZWXM010000053.1 coordinate 2,247, forward strand.
TTGCTGTAATTCTTGTACGTCAGTAATAATCCGAATCTCACATTCTTCTCGTTTGGCCTTTATCTTAGCTGGAATATTATCTCGAACTAATTTATTGTAATAAACTCGACTAATTTCTGACATAAATAAAGTTTAATTAAAATGAAACCTTAACTGGCTCTCGTTGCTCACTACCGGCTTCTAGTTCAAAGAATTCCTCAGCTTTGAAATCGAAAGTACTACCAATGAGGTTAGAAGGGAAAGACTGGAGAGAAATGTTTAAGTCACGCACGTTTCCGTTATAAAACCGTCGAGCGGCTTGGATTTTATTTTCAGTATCTGCTAGTTCTGACTGTAATTGTCCGAAGTTAGCATTAGCTTTTAGGTCTGGATAACTTTCTGATATAGCCATCAACTTTCCTAAAGCTCCAGTTAGTGAAGCTTCCGCTCCTGACATCGCGGCTACTTGTTCGGCAGTGATATTACTCGGATCAACGTGTACCTGAGTAGCGGCCGCTCGAGCGGCTACTACAGCGTCCAGTGTCTCACGCTCATGCGCAGCATAACCTTTAACCGTTTCAATCAAGTTTGGGATTAAATCATAACGACGCTTCAGTTGTACATCAATGTCAGCCCAAGCTTCTTTAGCGCGTTGAGTCAAACTAACAAACTTGTTGTAGGTAACAACTACGTAAAGTGCTACTACCACCAAAATTCCAATCAAAATCCACATAAAGTCTATATTCTTAACATTATTAATTCGTCATTTATTTTACCATAAAAAAGGTGCGGACCCGAAGGGTCCGCACCTTTATATTAGTGTTTTACTAAATTCTCAAAAATCCCTACATGCCCATGCCCATACCTGACATATCCGGCATTCCAGCCTTACCATCGTCAGGTTCGTCAGCAATCGCAGCTTCCGCCGTTAGTAAAATCGCGGCCGCCGATACAGCATTCTGTACACCAGAGCGTTCAACCTTAACCGGGTCGATAATTCCGGCTTTAATCATGTCGTCAATCATTTCTCCCTTGGCGGCATCATAACCAGCGTTGCCACCAGCTTCCTTTACCTTTTGCACAATCACCGCGCCGTCATGCTTGCCTGTATTGTCGGCAATTTGCCTTAGCGGAGCATCCAGTGCCTTAAGGACAATATTGTAACCAATCAATTCTTCTCTTCCTAAATCCTTCTTTGAGAGAACTTCCTTTTCAACAATACTAGCCGCCCGAGCTAGTGATGTTCCTCCGCCTGGTACAATTCCCTCTTCAATCGCCGCTCGAGTCGCATTAACGGCGTCTTCAATCTTAAGCTTCAAGTATTTCATCTCGGCCTCAGTCGCCGCTCCCACTCGAATCACCGCCACTCCACCAGCCAACTTAGCGATTCGCTCACCCAGCTTATCCTTATCAAATTTAGATGAAGCTTGTTCAAGTTGAGCCTTTAATGCATTTACCCGGTCAGTAATATCTTTTTTATCTCCACCACCACCAACAATCGTTGTGCTGTCCTTAGTAGAGATTACTCTATCAGCACTTCCCAATTGTTCTAATTCAACTGTTTCCAATTTCAAATCAAACTCATCTGAAATTAGAGTCCCACCTGTCGTAACTGCAATATCAGCCAACATTTCTTTCTTACGGTCACCATAGCCAGGAGCCTTAACTGCCAAGACTGAAAATCCTCCTTTCAATTTATTAACCACAAAAGTCGTTAGAGCTTCACCTTCCACCTCATCCGCAATAATCACTAGTTCTTTACGGCCAGTCTGAGCAATTTTTTCTAATAGAGGCAGAATTTCTTGAACACTAGCAATCTTTTTATCAGTGATTAGAATATGCGCATTTTTATACTCAGCTTCCATTCGTTCTGGATTGGTCACCATGTAAGGTGAAACGTAGCCTTTATCAAATTGCATTCCTTCAGTTAGCTCGGTTTCAATCCCAAATGATTGTGATTCTTCGACCGTTACCACACCGTCTTTCCCAACTTTATCGATTGTTTCGGCAATTTTTTCACCTAACTCAGCACTTTCAGCGGAAATTGTTGCCACTTGCTTTATCTCATCGAGTGATGAAATTTTAGTTGCCATCTTTTGTAAAGCCGCTACAACATCCTCGGCCGCATGTTCCATTCCAGCGCGCACAGCCATTGCATTCACACCCATAGTGGTTTGCTTTAAACCTTCGTTCACTAGTGCCTGAGTTAAGACCGTAGCGGTGGTAGTACCATCTCCAGCGATTTCATTTGTCTTGTTGGCTACTTCTTTAATAATCTCTGCGCCCATATTCTCAAACTTATCTTTGAGAGTAATCTCGCGGGCAATCGAAACACCATCGTTAGTGATAGTGGGTCCGCCAAAGCCTTTATCTAAAATTACATTTCGTCCGCGCGGTCCAAGCGTGACCTTAACAGCGTTAGCAACCGTATCAACTCCTTTCTGTAATTTCTTTTTAACTTCTTCTCCAAATAGAACTTGTTTGGCCATAA
>CAZWXM010000054.1:0-4679 GCA_964637855.1 uncultured Candidatus Saccharibacteria bacterium
ATAATCGCCGTATTATTAGTAGCTATTACAATGCCTGAATCAGAAAAAACAGACATCACACAGACCGAAGTCGAAACAGCCAATTCAGACGTAGAGACTGTAAATGAAACACCAACACCGGCACCCACAACAAAATCAAATCCAGACCCAGAGAGTCCAAAAATTAGTCAAAGTAAAGTCATTGATTTAAGTGGTCAAAATCTCACTAAAGCACCGCAGTCTATTTTTGATAAAACTAATACTGAGGAACTTAATCTTTCAAATAATAAGTTGGAGGGGGCTTTACAGGCCGAAGTACGCCATCTGGCAAACCTCCGCGTTTTAAATTTGAGTAACAATAAATTTACGGGAGTACCCGCCGAAATTGGACAGTTAAGTCAGCTAGAAATTCTAGATTTATCTAATAACCAACTCACAGGACTACCTAATGAGTTAGGGAATTTATCAAAGCTTAAGGTTTTGGATTTAAGAGGCAATAATTATTCTTTACAAGATATGCAATATATTAAGGATAGATTACCAGCTACTACAGTGATTAAAGTCGATTAATTTTGTTTATCAAGTAAAACTCCTAAAGCCATTATTCGGTAAGTTATTATTTAAAGGTTATGAAAAAATATTCCCCTTACGTTCTTTCTTTAGCACTCAGTGTTACTTTGTTTGTCTTTTCCGCCTCTAACGCCCTGGCCGCTCACACCCATTCTTCCGTTGATAGAAATAGTCTGGCTGATGAGGTTATAAAAACCTTCCCCATTCCGATTTTATTTGGGGTGGAACTTTCTAATATCGTTCCCGATTTTGGTGATTCACGCGGTGGCGGCACTCGGTCACACGAAGGACAAGACTTCCATGCTTTGCAAGGAGCGCCAATTGTTTCACCGACAGCCGCCATTGTGCTTAGTACTGGTATCGGAGATAGTGCCGGTAAGTATGTCTATACAGCCAATCCCGGGGGAGAAACTTTCCGCTATATGCACCTCGATTATATTGCTGATATTAAGCCGGGAGACAAGCTAGCGGTTGGAGATTTTATTGGTACGGTGGGTGATACTGGCAATGCTCCAGATGGCGTTTACCACCTTCACTTTGAAGTTCGTGATGATAAAAATATCGCGACTGATCCTTATCTTCGTTTAGATGAAGAACCTTTCTCCGTTAATGATAAAGTCAAATTCCTAACTGGTATTTTGCGCGATGTAAAAGATGAGGACGAATACGCAGAGTTTTTAGTGCAAAGCTTCCCGGCCGATTTCTCCACTGCCTTGCAGAAAAAATATAAACTACCAAGTGCAATCAAAGAGGCCTTAGCAGATACAGGAGCCAATGACAAAATTGCTCTATTAGATAAGTTGGATAAATTAATTCGCAGTATCCCAGCCATTGTGCCAGCTAATCTTAAAGAGGGTGATTCGGGAACAGCGGTTTCATTAATGCAGACATTTATTATCTACGCCTCGGAGGGGGCGGCTCGCGATAAGCTCGCCGCCTCGGGCGCTACTGGGTATTACGGCTCAGTCACCAGCGCAGCAATTCTGGAATATCAAGCAAACAATAAATTAGCTGAGACGGGAATCTTCGACACCAAGACCAAAGCTTTCATGGGGAAGTAGAAAAATTATTTAAAATAAAACCCCTTTGTTTTTAACAAAGGGGTTTTGATATTTTTAAGAAACTTAGATTTCACACTTTTTACAGACGAGAAAACCTTAGAAGTACCAGCTCAAGAACCCTTAATCTAGAAGCAATTAAGGGAGTTTTAGAGGTATTGACAAATTAGATTAAGTGTAGTAGTATTAAGTAAGTTCTTTTACACTACTTTAGGAGGTTTCCGTGAAAAGTTTCATTGTATTATTTTTTGTCAGTGCAATTCTTATTGGATGCGGAGAACCCGCCAATAAAAAAACCCGAGAGGTATCTGTAGTCGGGAAAATTGTTGCAGTAAATGATTGTACTGTAGATGAAAAACGATCAGGTCCAAGAGTTACGACAAGTACTGGGTTGGTTGTGTATTTTAATCAACGGACTCCAGTGAAAATTGGAGCAGAAGCAACCTTGATTACCAACAACTATGCCTCCGGTATGATTATTCGAGAACTCTGTTACGAAAAAACTTGCGCAGAACTCGAAGGAACCACCTTTTAATCCACCATGTATGAGAAAATTCATCTCACGTATGGTGGATTTTCTTATGTAACGCAGAATAAGAAAAACCCCTGTTATAAAACAGGGGCTTTTTAATTAAAGAAACTTAGATTTCACACTTTTTACAGACGAGAAAACCTTTTGCACTGTGGTTCACTATTGTGTTTAATATCCAACCCACCGCGTTGAGTAGGGGGCAAAGAATATGTTTTACAATAAAGACTATTGCGTACCATAGGAGCGTTAGCGTATGGAACGAAAGTAGGTACAGAAAACGAATTGGCCACAAGAGCATTGTCCAAATGACGTATCGCATGAGAGCAAAATCGTCATTATTTTTCAAAGCCTTGCCCAATTGAAAAGCCTCCGTAAAATCACTCGCGTCATCAATGTTGGTGATTTTTTTATCCTTACTGGCTATAGGGAATAACAAATTTCGCAGCAGCGAGTAGCCATCAGAATAATACTTCCAGACTTTTATTGAGAAGTACCCCATTGGATAGCCAATGATAAACATCCCAATAAAGTAGGTAGTTAAAATAACCCAAAGAGGAATAAATATCCCAAATATTTCCATAATTTCTCCTAACAAATAACAATCAACAACAGTTGATTTTCTGCCGGAGATTATGCTCAATATTTGGGTATTTGTCAACTCTCATAACATATAAATAAAACTCCAACACCTAAGGCGGGAGGGTTCTTTAGGTGTAGTAGTTTGACTCCTTGTGTACTCATATACTCCAAAATCTTGACGCCAGATTAGATTGTTTGGTATATTAAACCATATGGTTGAATGTACCATTAATATAAATACGGTGTTTTCTTCACTTTCCGATACGACGCGGCGTGATATTTTGCGTCGTGTGTTACAGCGCCCGCAATCAATCGGTGAGCTAGCAGAACGCTACAAACAAATGACTTTTGCTGCAGTGGCCAAGCATATAAACGTGCTTGAATCTGCACAATTAGTTATTAAAAAACGTGATGGGCGACACCAAATTATCAATGCTAATCCAAAAGCAATCAACGCAGCCTCCAATATTCTGGAACAGTACCAGGAAATATGGGAAGCGCGTTTTAACGCTTTAGATGAGCTATTAAAATAAATTTTATGAAAACTAAGTACACAGTGTTATCTGAGTCTAATCAATTGATAGCGGAGCGTAGTTTTGAGGCGACTAAAAGTAAGGTCTGGAAGTATTACACTAACTCCGATTTACTTGATCAATGGTGGGCTCCAGAGCCATATAAAACGATAACGAAAAGTTTTGATTTTAGAGAGGGAGGTCATTGGCACTACATCATGCAAGGGCCAGAAGGTGATGCACACTATTGTATTAATAATTACAAAACAATAAATCCTGAAGAATCTTTTACTGCATTTGATGGTTTTGCGAATGAAGATTGGAGTATCAAAACCGATATGCCTAGTTCAGATTGGGAGGTTACATTTATACAAAATGGAGAGGTGACAGAGGTGAAGGTGGTTCTAACTTGCGGCAGTCTTGAAGAACTAAATACTCTTATAGAGATGGGAATGAAGGAAGGATTTAATCAAGGTCTGGATCAACTTGAAGCGCTATTAGCTGGAAATAATTAAATCATATGAAAAAAATATCACATATCGTTGCCAAAGTAGTGTTCTCGCTTATTCTTCTAATGCCCGTTCTGGGTGTTACCGGTATTTTTCCACCGGCAACACGTGACCTCTATAATTCAGACGAAGCCTTTGCTTTTATCGAAGCACTGACTGCCGCTTCATATATTTTGTATATGATGGCAGTGGTTCATATTTTGGCTATTATCGCGCTTTGGACCAGACGTGAAGTCGCTGGGGCCTTGTTGGCACTTCCTATTACTCTAAATGTGGTTGGATTTCATCTTATGCTAGACGGAGGCCTCTTCACCGCTGGTGCCTTAATGGGGAACGTTATGCTCCTAATAAATCTCTATCTGCTGTATATTCACCGAAGTAAACTTATGGCGCTCGCTTCACAAAATTAATCTCTCTAAAACCTTCATATGCAAAAAATCCATTTTTCAATCGTCATTGACGCCCCTCGAGGCAAGGTGTGGGATACCATGCTTTCAGATACCACTTATCGAGCGTGGACGATGCCGTTTCATCCTGGTTCATACTTCAAAGGAGACTGGAGTGAAGGATCAAAAATATTATTTATCGGTCCTGATGCAGAATCGGGTAATGAAATGGGAATGGTGAGTCGAATCGCTGAAAATCGTTTACACGAATTTATTTCAATTGAGCATCTCGGTATATACAACAATGGAGTCGAAGATACCGAAAGTGAAGTAGCTAAGCAATGGTCGCCAGCGTTTGAAAATTATTCTTTTAGTGAGAAGGACAAGGGAACAGAGGTGCAGGTAGACATTGATATTTCTGAAGAGTACAAAGAGACTTTTGAAGAGATGTGGCCTAAAGCATTGCAGATTTTGAAGGAGCTGGCGGAGGGGTAGTCCCGAAGCAAAACAAAACCACCCAGAAGGGTGGTTTTGTTTTTGGTGGAGATGGCGGG
>CAZWXM010000055.1:0-4411 GCA_964637855.1 uncultured Candidatus Saccharibacteria bacterium
TTGCTCAATACCTGCTTGAAATTAGTGGTGAATTCAATCGTTGGTACGCTAAAGAAACGATTCTTGATGGTGGTGAATATGAAGGTTATAAATTGTCGATTGTCAGAGCGGTGGGAATAACTCTTAAGAATGGTTTAGACCTACTTGGTATTAATACAGTGGAAGAAATGTAATTTTTTTCGGTACCATATGGATATGATTAAAGGAAGAATTATTGAAGCTAGGCGCACTAATTTTATTGTTACGACTGATAAAGGAGATTTTACTGCTACCGTGCGGGGTAATTTTCATGCGGCAGGTGATTTCCCTAAAGTGGGTGATTACGTTTTGCTTGAGGTGCTTGATACGGAAAAGGCTGTCATCGAGTCAGTCTTACCGAGAGCTAGTGTGATTAAGCGTAAAGCCGTGGATAGTGACGAAGAGCAAATTATCGCGACTAACGTAGATTTGGTTTTTATTGTAATGGGTCTCGATGGAGATTTTAATATTAGTCGTTTAGAGCGATATTTATTATTGGTAGAACAAAGCGGTATAAAACCAGTCGTGGTCCTTAATAAATCTGATTTGTTAGAGGATGATAACTCGATGCTAAATCAAGTGGAGCAGCTAACGGGTAACGTTCCAGTTTTGGTGGTTTCGGCTTTAGTGGGAGATGGAATGGACGAATTAGCAAGCTATATCAAAAATGGAGACACAGCGGTCTTGCTGGGTTCATCGGGGGCTGGTAAATCAACTATCACTAATTGGTTATTGGGCGAGAACAAACAAGCTGTAAATGAAATTAGATTGGATGACAGTCGAGGGCGTCATACCACCACTACCAGACATCTGTTTACGGTTCCGTCCGGCGGTTATTTGATTGATACTCCTGGTATGCGGGAGTTAGGAATTGTGGAAGCTGAAGGCGATGATGAACAATTAGTATTTGAGCGGATTCAGCAATACTCCACTGAGTGTAAGTTTAGTAATTGCGACCATGACAAAAGTGACGGTTGTGCGGTATTAGCGGCGATTGAAAATGGTGACTTAACAGAAAGAGAATTAGCTAATTACCATAAATTGCTGCGGGAGCGTAGATTTCATGAAGATAAAAGTGCTAACGCCGCAGTTGTTTTTCATGATCAAAATCAAAAGCGTCAACAAATGAAGGAGTCGGCTTTAAAGCGTAAAAGATTAAGTCGCGGTTTAAGATAGTTATGGATTATAAATGGTTAATTATTATCTACACCTTGTTACTAATCGATAGTATGGGGGCAATTATTATGTCTTGGTTTGGACAAAAGTGGTGGTTACAAGCTACTGGCAGTTTTGCTAAGTATTTTCCACCGGCTAAAGGTTGGTCAGTACTATACTTTGTCTTAGTTTTGGTAATTGGTTACCTATTAGGAATTCTTTAATTTGAGGGTGTATAATGGGGGACGAAATAATTTAAAATTGAACTGATTACAAAATATGCAAGAAGAAACACAGACAGCAACGCCTGAAATTACTTTACCTACAGCCAAGCAAAATACCTTGGTGAAAGATTTAATGATTCCGGTATCAATCGTATTGGCAGGTATTTTTATTGGAGCCGGGCTATATTTTGGCGGGACACCGACTAGTAATGTTGCCAATCAACCAGTCGCAGTGGAAGAAAAAGAGGTTGATAATACCGGAAAAATTAATCCGATAACTACTGACGAACATATAAAAGGTAATCCTGATGCTCCGATTAAGATTGTTGAATACTCTGATTATGATTGTCCATTCTGTAGTCGTTATCATGACGTAATGAACGCTGTAATTGAAAAAAATGGCAATGATGTGGCTTGGGTGTTTAGACAATTTCCGCTTGAACAACTTCATCCAAACGCTCCAGCAGTAGCTTTGGCTTCAGAGTGTGTGGCTTTGCTTGGTGGAAATGACGCTTACTGGAAGTTTACCGATGATTATTTTGCGGCTCGTGGCGCTGGTGATAAAACTGCTCATAACGAATTAATTCCAAAGTTGGTTATTGCAGCGGGAGTTCAGCCAACTACTTTTGCTAAATGTTTTGATAACGCTGAGACAGCCGCGGCGGTAAAACAAGATATGGACGATGCGATTGAAACTGGTGGTCGCGGTACACCTTGGAGTATTTTGATTGGTCCATCTGGTAAAACTTATCCAATCAATGGTGCCTTGCCACAGCAATCAATTGAACAATTGATAGAGATAGCTAAAAAAGAGGCTTAATTATGTTTTGGAGTGTACTAAAAAGAGTATTTAAAAATGCTCGGTACACTGTACTAGCTCTAATTACGACAATTTTAGTTCTAAGTTTTACGTTACTCTTACCAAACTTAGAAATAATCCAAGAAATAATTGGTTCTACTCAGGTTGGTTGGCTGGAAAAGCTGACTTTCGTGTTGGGTTTATATGAAATAGTTTTTATCAACTACAGTTATCTTTCGATTGTCTACTTGTTTGGTATCGCTGTCTTGCTTGGGTTAAATGTTTCGCTGTTAACCTATTATGTCCGTAGACGTCAAATAGAAATGAATAATAAAGTTGGTCACTATACCAGCCTCTCCGGCTTTATTAGTGGCTTGTTTGGGATTGGTTGTGCGGCTTGTGGTTCGGTAATTATTACCTCAGCGTTAACAGCGGTTGGCGGAGGCGGCTTAATTTTATTGCTTCCATTTCATGGGGCTGAGTTTGGAGCGCTGGGAATTATTCTTTTGAGCTATTCAAATTTTTACCTAGTCAAGAAAATTAACGATCCAATCGTTTGTCCGCTTTAATTAAGAACCTTTACCGTAGAGTTTCTTTAGGTTTGCGACGTGTTCCTCGTAGGTTTTAGAGCAATAGTACTTACCCTTGTCAGTATGAAAATAGTACAAACACTCAGTTTGAATCGGATTTAGCGCGGCGAGAACGGCTTCAGCTGAAGGGTTGGCAATCGGAGTAGGGGGCAATCCCTTATTTGAATAAGTGTTGTAAGGAGATTTGAGGAATTTATCTCGGGGCTTGACGATGGGCCACCATTTTTTCTCACTAGCATTGCCGCCTTTTACATATTGTAGAGTAGCGTCTAGTTGTAATGGCATATCAATAAACAATCGGTTCCAAATTACTCCAGCCACCTCGCGCATATTATTAAAATCACTAGCTTCGCGTTCTAATAACGAAGCGATAATCAGAGCATCCTGCAGTGGGACTTGAGCTTCAACTTCTGGTGTATAGCGTTGTAGGATTTCAACAGAAAATTTCTCTTCAATGGCTTGATAAATATCTTCCGGAGTAGCTTTCTTATGTGAGACATATTGGCCGGGGAAGTATTTACCTTCTTCGAGTGTCGGCGGAGCGGAATCAATTAAGCTGATGAATTTGGCACGGTCTTCTGCCTTCCAACCCAAAACATCACCAATATTTTTAGCAATTTCTTCTTTGCGTTCGCCGGGCCAAATTACAATGATGCGACTAATTGGCGAAGCGAGATTTTGATACCAAGCTTTACTCGCAAAAACCGCCGCGACTTGATTCCACCAATGTTTTTTATCTGCTGGAGCATTGGCTAGGGTGTTGTAGAAATAATTATCAATTTCTGGATTAGTATCAATAATTTCCGTGTGAATATTTACACTGACCGGAAAGGGAACAATAGTGTCATCAGCTTGCTCAACGTACTCTTGGTTTGAGTTTTCAAAAATTATGGTTTTTGATTCAGTTAAGAAAATAATTCCAATCATTACACCAATTGTGCAAATAAAGGATAAAATATAGGCCGTGCGGACAGCAATCTGATTAAAAGACATTCCTAGTATTATGACATAAGTTTGGGAATATTCTTAGAGTAATTAAAATAAGGTACAATATAGCTAATTAACAATAATTAAATCATTATGAAATACTTGGTAATTTTTGGAATTTCAGCTTTAGTCATTGGGGCTTTGGCTTATATGCTTATCTTTTCAGTTCCCGATCAAAAAGATGATTTAGTTGATTCAACTAATAGCACTTCGACGGCCGAGACTGATATGGTGAAGAAGGTTGAAGCGCCACTGGCTGGAGTGTCTACTTTAGAAGCGCTTCGTTTGCGGGGTGATGATTTAGAGTGTGTCATTAGTTACATTCCTCCCGAAACAAAAGAAAAAGTCGAAGGAACTTATTTTGTAAGTGATGGAAATATTCGGGGAGATTTTTTGACGCCATCGCCAGACTTAGGTGGACTAGTTTTGTCATCAATAATTATTAACGACCCAATGATGTATGTATGGTCAGAAATTGACGGCCAGCTTTATGGAATTAAGCTTGACCTGACTACTACCGATAAAGCGGCAATGGAAAAGAATGAGCCGATTTCACTCCAAGATAATGTTGATTATACTTGCAAGCCTTGGGAAAACGTTGATCGAACTGTTTTTCAACCACCGAGCACAGTGTTGTT
>CAZWXM010000056.1:0-4257 GCA_964637855.1 uncultured Candidatus Saccharibacteria bacterium
GTTTAGTTAAAGCCTCCTCAACTCCAACTACTTCTGAAGTTAAATTTGGAATTTAATTGAAGGTTTAGTTTAAGGCTAACTATTATCAAAATACCTTTTCTGTAGAGGGGTAGATTTACTGTCAAGAATTGATTTTGATAACTTGTGTGTTGTTGTATTGATTTTATTGTTTTTCGTTGTATGCTTCTCACTGACTAAATAATGGTCACTAAGTCAGCATAAGTAACAGCTGCTTTTTTATTTTAAATATTTATGAAAGAGGAGAAAAACATCATTCTTTATGTAATGAACTTACCGTCCGGAACAATTGAGTCGGTACGTTCATATGAAAAGGAATTTGGTCGAAAATTCAAGATAATGTTACTTAGAGATTCTCGGGTAAATGATACTAAAGAGCCTTCTGAAATTGAGGGTCTTGATTTTGCTTTAACTTGTGATTTTTCAAAACCAGAAAAAATTGCTGAAGTGCTTTTGCCGTACCAAGACAAGTTGCTAGCTGTAACCTGTCGTTCTGAAAAGCATATGAGTCGCTTTGCTCAAGTCATTCCCCATATTCCTTATGTATATACTCCGACAACTGAGTCATTAAAGTGGGCAAGTGATAAATATGAAATGCGAAAGCGGTTTAGACTATATGACCCTAAAATTACTCCAAAGTTTACCTTAATTAAAGATAACTCAAAAAAGGAAAGGGAAAGAGTTTCAGCTTTAATTGGTTTCCCTGTAATAGTCAAACCAGCTAATATGGCCGCTAGCTTATTTGTGTCAATTTGTTATCACGAGGAAGAATTAGAAAAAACCTTAAAGATGGTTTTTAGAAAGATTAAGGTTGCTTATGAAAAGGAGGATAAACAAGAGACGCCAAAAATAATTGCTGAGGGTTATATGGAGGGAGATATGTATTCTATTGATTCATATGTTAACTCACGAGGCACTATTCATCATTGCCCATTAGTAAAGGTAACGACGGGTAAAAATATCGGTCACGATGATTTTTACAATTATTTACAGATGACCCCAACTGCTTTAAAGCCACACACTATAGTTAAGGCTCAAGAAGCTGCAGAAAAATCCATCCATGCTTTAGGTCTAAGAAGTACGGTTGCTCATATTGAAATGATGAAGATTGATGACGAATGGAAGATAATTGAAGTTGGGGCCCGGGTGGGTGGATTCAGACATACTCTGCACGAACTGAGTTGTGGAATAAATCATAATCTTAATGATGTATTAGTTAGAATTCCAGTTAAACCAATTATTCCTAAAAAATGCCAAGGTTTTGCTTGTGCTATGAAATGGTTTGCTGATAAGGAGGGTAAGATTACTGAATTAAAAGGGATTAAAAAAATTGAGGAATTGGAATCTTTCCATAATATTGTAGTAAACAAAAAAGTTGGTGATCGGGCTATTTTTGCGAGAAATGGTGGGCGTTCGGTTTTTAATCTGTTTATGTACAACGACGACCGTTCAAAACTTTTAGCTGATATCAGAAGGGCAGAGCAATTAGTTAATATTAAAATTGCGGCCAGGAAGAAAAAGGAAGTTTAGGGTTAAAGTTATTCAAAGGCGGACGGGTTTTACCCGTCCGCCTTTGGTATTATTAGCACAATGTTTAGAACTCGTGATTTTATTTTAATCTTTACCTCGGTAGTGTTTTTGCTATTAGCGATTGGTTCTACTACCTTGTTCCAGCATTTTTCAGGTGCTGAGAGTGAAAGTGCTATCAAGCTTGTAAATAATGATGACAAGGAGTATGGAGTTGTGGTTGAAGCAACTGAAACTATTTCTCGAGAAGAGCGATTGTTAGATATGAAGAGTAAAATCGCGGCTAGTGGAGACACAAGTTTATCGGCACCAGAACCAGAAGTTTTAGAGCCGGTTGAAGACGAGGTTGATTCCGATCAGGCCCCAGTGGCAGTAATAAATCTTTGCTCTGACTATCATTCATTCACCAAAGTTTGGCCAATAGCAATTAAATTTGAAGTCGCGGAGGGAGCTAGAATTGCTTTTACGGAAAGTCTAGTCAAGAAGGAAATTGCTCCAGCTACTGCTACCGCTAGTGCGGTGGTGGCTGATGAAGTGGTTAAAGATATTTTATTACAATTACCAATCTATCCTGTAATATCGGCCAATTCGTTTTGTATAAAGTCTGACGTAATTGGTGTCGCTCAAGACGGTTCACTAATTAGAAATAATGAAGTTGGTTTATATAGTGTTTTTGGAGACAGTACTCTGATTGGTTATGCTTTAGATGGTTTTCCAATTTATGGAGTGTCTGAAACAGTAGGAGACACATGTGGTGGAGAAATGGCTAATGGTCAGTATGGATATTATCTATCAAAGGAAAGAGAAGTGGTTATAAATTGCTTTAAAGGAACGCCAACTAACCTGTAACTCATGTCGACATTAGTGGTGAGTTTGGAAGCAGTTAGTCAGGGTTGGGATAATCTATCGGTAGAGACTAGGGCTTCGCTAACAAAATGGATGGACTATAAAAATATGTCCGATTCAGAAAAGGAAAAAGAAATTGAAAATATTAAATCCCAATTAAGTTTATCGCCTTTTACTGGTGAGGTAATTTCGCTGGCCGTATATGATTTAGAAAGGGATTTGTCAGCGGTTTATTTCTACTCTGATAACCAAACTGAAAATTTTGAAACTAACTCCAGTTCATTTAAGAGTCGTACCGAAAAGGAAATGCTAGAAGATTTTTGGGAAGGAGCTAAAGGTTATGATACATTCGTAACCTTTAATGGCCGGGCTTTTACCTGGCCCTATTTATTGCATCGTTCCGCCATTCTAAAAATTAGACCGACTGTTGAAATAGCTAAGGAAAGATATGTTACTAAACAAACAATCCCGCGCCATGTAGATTTATTAGACGAGTTTACTTTCTATGGGGCAATGAGTAAAAGACCATCGCTTAGTTTATTGTGCGAGACTTACGGAATTGAAATCAATCCGGAGTTATTAGGTAGGGAAGAGTCGGTGGAACTTTTTCAGCAGAAAAAGTTCCACCGACTGGCCGAGCGTAATGAATTAAAAAATTTTGCAATCAGGGATTTGTATGAAATTTGGAAGCAATATTTCGCACCGCTTAGTTTCCTGAACACCTTTGACTAATATATAAATTTATTGTATTTTTAGACAAATTTTGTACATTGATGAAGGGGTAAATAATGGAAATTAGCGACATAGTACTTCGGATTAGTAACTATTTTAAAGATGGTGGTCCAATCTGGAAAAGAGATTTCTGGCAGCGACGCTGGATTAAAGTTTGTGGCGATAAGTCTGATAATTATAATTGGTTAAAGATCGGTCCTTACGATTTAATTTTAGGTAAAAATGAAAATCCGAATTGGCGATTGGAACAACCTTGGATTTTACTAACTTGTAAAAGTTGTCACCCACCAGTAACGGTTTGTATTAAAACTGATGATGGTTTGGAAGTGTATAAAACTTTATTGCCAGTTAAAACTAAATTGTTTGCCATGAGGGTTTCAGCGGAAGCTTTTTATGTAACTATTAGTTATAAGCCGTATTTTCCTAACTATAAACCAGAACTAGTAAATGGAGATACGATTCCATTAAGTTTCAATACTCTTATCGAATTAGAGAAGAGGTATCACAGGAAAATTACATACATTTAGACCTATAAACGCTCAGATTAGTTAAATCTGAGCGTTTTTTGTTATAATCAAACAACTATGGTTAAAAAATTTCCGGACGGTTTTTACTGGGGTGCAGCCACCGCGTCTTATCAGGTTGAAGGTGGAATTGAAAATACTGATTGGGCAGAGGCAGCTAGAGCAGGACGAGTGCCACCTTGCGGACAAGCTTGTGATCATTATCATCGCTACGAAGCAGACTTTGATATTGCTAAAGAATTAGGTCATACCGCTCATCGTTTCTCTATTGAGTGGGCTAGAATCGAGCCAGTTGAAGGGCAATTTAATCATGAGGCAATTGAGCACTACCGAGGTGTCCTTAAGGCTTTGCAAGCTAGAAACATAAAGCCTTTTGTTACCATTTGGCATTTTACTCTACCACTTTGGTTTTCTGAATCAGGTGGTTTTGAAAGAAACGACGCACCAGATATCTTTGCTCGTTACGCCGCTTTCTTGGTCAGTGAGTTAGGCGATTTGTGTGATCATTTCTCAACCATGAATGAACCAGCCGTGTTTGCCAGTAATGGTTGGCTTCGAGGTAGTTGGCCGCCATTTAAGCGCTTTAGTTTGACTGATGTGGTTTCAATTA
>CAZWXM010000057.1:0-4201 GCA_964637855.1 uncultured Candidatus Saccharibacteria bacterium
AGCGATTCAGTTAGAACACTACTTAATGGCAGCTTGTTGCCAGTAGCAGTTTTGACGTCTAAATCGCGCAATGAATCGATAGTGACATTTGGGGTCGCTGAGACATCAGTCGTATTCTTGTCGATTTGTAATTTTACAAAGACATCAATATCCTCACCACTGCGATTAATTGTAGTAGCATTGATACCAAAAACGGCTGTGCGTAGCGTCTCACCAATAGCACTTGGAGAAACCCCGAGCGCACTAGCTTTAGCTTTATCTACCGCGAGTACAAACTCAGTGGCATTACTCTTAGAACTAGCTTCAATGTCTCTTGTGCCATCAATGGTAGCCAAAAGCTTTTCAGTATTATCAGAAGCTAAAAGCAAATCGTTCAAGTCATTGCCAGTAAACTTTATAAAGACTGGAGCTCCCGTTGGGGGACCATTTTGTTGTTCAGAAATTGTGATTAGAGCACCCGGTATTTGCGCAAAATCTTTTCTTAGTTGGTCTGATATTTCGGCACTACTTAGCTCACGTTCAGGTTCAAATGAAATAGTAATGTTACCAAACTTACCTCCAGCGTCGGTACTGCCAGTAAATGATGAGCCTGAGCCCGCTGTGGTGGTAAATGATTCAATGTAGTCCTTGTCGTACAGAGCTTCTTCCACCGCTCTTATAACTAGGTCGGTTTGAGCTACGGGTGTACCTTGCTTAGTTTCAATTTCCACAAAGACATAGTCCACATTTTCTGGGGGGAAGAAAATTACTTTTAGAACCCCTGTAACCGGCAGAATAAAAGAAAGAATCAAACCAATAAAAAGACTCCACAGTAAAATCCGTTGGCCTTTAAGATTATTTAGGAAAGAAACTAATTTGGCTCGATACCAAGCTTGTGCTTTGAAAGTATACAATTCTTGCATTTCTTCAAAGCGATTGGCGTGTGAGTTCTTTGTCAGATAGATAGCAATCAGCGGTACCATTCCTAGCGCCACAAAAATTGAAGCTAACAGCACAAAGATAATCGTAAAAGGAATCGAGGCAATAAATTTACCAGTCACTCCAGACAGGAAGAAGAGGGGAGCAAAAACCGCAATGGTAGTCATAGTACCGGCGATCAACGGCCAAGCGTACTCAATGATAGCTTTCTTGGCAGCATCGTCTGCACTACCTAGTTTGCGCATTCTAGTATGAATCGCTTCAGTAATAACAATACCGGAATCCACCAGAATACCGACCGCCAGAATTAGGGCGAAGAGGGAAATGAAGTTAATGGTATTACCAGATAAATACAAACCAATGAAGGCAATTACAAATGATAGTGGAATCGAAAGAGCCGCCACTAAAGATTCACGCCAACCAATCGTCAAAAGCAGACAAAGCACTACTAAAACTACGGTTTCTAATCCGGCCTTTACCAATTCATACAAATCTTTTTTTACCTGCTCCCCTTGGTCGAAAACTACTAAAACTTGCGAGCCAGCTAGTAATTGACCAGGCTTTTGTAGCTCGACTAACTTTTCAGCTACCACATCGGTAACCTGTGTAACATCAAGTCCAGACTTTTTATAAATAGATAAGGTTAGAGAATTTTCGGATGGTACACCATCAACCGAGACTCGCGAGATAGACGACTCCTTATCAACACTGTCATAGACATCGGCCACATCGCGAATATAAATGGTTTGACCATTACTGATACCGACGGGTAGATTTTCAATATCGTCAGTACTTTCAAGTGTCCCTTCAAAACGAATAGCGTACTCAATACCTTCAGTAGCTACGATACCTACTGGCACAGAAAGATTACCAGTAGCCAGCGCGCCAGTGATTTGGCTGATACTTAAATTGAATGATAGAAGCGCTTCTTCTTTTACCAACACTTGGATTTGTCTCTTTCTAGTACCAGAAACTTCTACTTCTGAAACACCGCTAACGCCACCAATTATTTCTTTCAAATCTTCACCGAGTTTTGTAAATTCGGTTGGCGAAAGGTCAGACGAAATAGCAATAATATTAATCGGTTGATCGGCAAAGTTTACTTCAGTCACAAACGGGTCATTGGCATCACGTGGCAATTCACCCTTGGCACTATCAACCGCATCCTTAAGATTCTGAATTGATTTATCGATGTCAGCCTTAGCATTGAACTCAGCCGTAATACTAGAAACATCGTCACGCGAAGTGGATGTCAGACTTTCTAAATCATCAATATTCTCAATCGCATCTTCGAGCTTGTTTGTGATGAGTTCTTCCATATCTGAAGCCGAAGCTCCAGGATAGACAGTGGTAACAATACCAATCGGGACAATCACCTCAGGTGCTGACTCTTTTGGAATCAAGATAACCGCATAGACACCAAGTCCAATTAAAGACAGCATTAATAGAACACTGAATTGTCGCTTTCTTAAAAAGAATAACCAGAATGAATGCATATTATTTAGCGGTGACAGTTACTACTTGACCAGCCTTAAGCCCACGAGCATCAACGACAATCTCGGTCTCTGGAGTGACACCAGAATTTATTACCACGTCACTACCACTAACCGGACCAAGCGTTACCGGTACGGCATTTAATTCCTGCTTATCATTTACAGTAAAGACCACTGGGCCACTACCAGTCATTTTGATAGCCGAAAGCGGAAGCCGGATTGTTGCATCATCAGTTGTTGTCTTAGCAATAAAACCAATTGAAAGAGTTGTGCCATTACTAATGTCACTATTATCAGCAATACCAATCTTTACTGCGACTTTTCCGGTCGTTGGGTCGATAGCTCCACCAATCGCACTGATAGTACCTGTTGCAGTTTTATCTAGATAAACCATATCGCCAACTGCAATGTTAGCTGCGTCGTCCTCACTAACGGACGTAGAAATTTCTAAACCATTATTATTAGACACAATCACCGCTGGTGTAGCTGGTGAGACATAGTCACCAACTTTAAGATAAAAAGCATTAATAACTCCGGCGATAGGCGTCCGGACGATTGTTCGCTCAAAATTTGCTTGCGCGGCCCGCAAAGAACCTAAAGCAATTTTTACCTGAGCATTAGCCAAAGAAACATCATCAGTCGTCCCGGCGATATTTGACCGAGTGAGATTTTCTTCAGCTGAAGTTAAATTTGATTTGGCTGTTTGCAAACTAGCATACTCGTTATTGAGTTGGCTTCGTCTCGCTAGCAAATCAGAACTGTAGTCAGCTAAAGGTAAACCAAGTAACAAATCATAATTATCAGCCTGACTGGTAATTACCAATAAGGCATCAAGTAAATTGATAGTTCTTAAAACATTAGCTTCAGAAACACTGAGCAGAGTTTTTAAATCAGATGCTTCAGTAACGTCTTTCTTCCAAGCAGGAAGTATTGTTTGTAGAGCAATTCTTTCTGAACTTAAGTATTCAGTATTACCGCTAACTCTGAGACCAGGCAAAGTCGGACTTTGCGGATTGGAATAAAATGAATCAATAGTAGTAATAACTGTGTCATTTAGAGCTGTGTAGGCACCCCGAGCAGAATCACGGGCTGAATTTTGAGCATTAGTGAGAGCTATCTCAGCACTACGGACACCACTATCACTTTGTTTAGCACTAGCCAGAGCTACTTCGTAAGCACCTTCAGCTTGTAATAATGATGCTCGTTCACTATTGTTTTCAAAAGAAACCAAAATTGTACCTGCTCTCACAGTGTCACCAATTTTTGCATAAACACCCGTCACTCTTCCGCCAGACTCTGCTTGCAGACGAGCTTCAGACAGAGCTTCAGCTGTACCGATGGCGGTAAAGGTTTTTTCTGAAGCTAGATTACGAACAGACTCAAGTGTCACCGCAGGTAGGGCAGGAGTTTCCTCGACCACTTGATTGTCGTCAGCACCTTTTATTAGCGCAACCACACTAATAACTACCAACCCTAAAGCCAAAGCTGAAACCAACTTATGCTTTTTAGCTATAATCTGCCCAGTACTGATAAGACTCTTTAAATAATTTATGACGTTATGCATGATTCAATTTATATATACTTTTAGTAGTTGGAAAATACCATTAAATTAGGGTTTTGTCTAGCCTAAATGGCAATTATCTAGCCCCCAGCAATATGTTACAATCTCAGTCATATGTTCGGAAAAATGAAAAATTTTGCGATGAAGAAGATTCTTGAATCGCAAATGAAAAATGTGCCAGAGGACCAAAAGCAAATGATAATGGAGATGTTGGAAAAAGATCCGGCTT
>CAZWXM010000058.1:0-4196 GCA_964637855.1 uncultured Candidatus Saccharibacteria bacterium
AAGATGCTTACAAAGATGTTTATGGCGATGAACGAATCATTGGTGACCCAACTAAAGTTTTAGGCTAAAACTAAGTCCAATAATAAAAGACGGAACGCAAGTTCCGTCTTTTTTATTACACAATTACCCAGGTCCGAGGATTTTTAATAACTAAGTAAAAAATTTGTCCCAAAACCTGCCAGTTTTTCCTCGTGAAACTAAGTCCTTTTCGAAGTAGAAGAAACAGAAGGTAAAATATTTTTTTAGAATTTATTTTATCGTAATTCTCTTTACTAAAGTGTAAGCTAAAACCAATAAGTTTTCGCTTTTCGGTATGATTGCTTGAATGTATTACTAATCCTTTGAGTGAAGTTGTGTTTGAAACATAACTGCAGTCACGAGTAAAAACATTTACCGTAACACAGGTTTGGTCAAAATCTGTATCTTTATACGATACAGGTTTAAATGCAGTTTGTTTAGAAAATTGTCGAATAAAATCTTCAGTATTACTTCCGATTGTTTCAGGTGTCATGGGGACACTCCTTTCGTTTAGTTTGTAAGGTGCTTCTAAAAATTTATTCTACCTTAATTTTTCTTCGCCCACAATTAAGCCGTCCTCTAGATTAATGATGCGGTTGCAGTTCATGGCGTATTCACGCTCGTGCGTGACCATCACTACTGTTTGGTGGTATTTTTGATTGAGTTCAGTAATTAAATCGATTACTTGCCGGCCAGAGACACTGTCTAGATTGGCGGTGGGTTCGTCAGCAAAGAGAATTTTTGGTTTGCCTGCGATGGCCCGGGCAATCGAGATACGTTGCTGCTCGCCACCGGATAATTCAGCTGGAAGATTGGCGTATTTTCCAACCATTCCCACATTGTCTATGGTCTGATTGGCGATTTCTTTTGCTTTATCCCAATCCAACCCTTTCATCAAGAGGGGAAGCATTACGTTTTCGCTAGCACTTAAGTCTGGAACTAAAGCATAATTTTGAAAAATATAACCAAGGGTATTAAGTCTAAACTCAGTTCGCTCTTGTTCGGTTAGCCCGATCACGTTTACATCGTTTATTGTCACATCTCCAGAAGTTGGTTCATCTAAAACTGACAGTTGGTACATTAAAGTAGATTTTCCGGCTCCTGATTTTCCCATGATAGCGACAAACTCACCTTCACTCACAGTGATGTCAATACCTTTTAAAACATGAGAAACGATATTTCCTGTTTCAAAGGTGCGATGAATATTAGTAGCGAAAATTATTGGTTTCATAATTCGTTTATTTGTTAGCTCGCCCTAGAATTGAATTTAAAGTGTTTTGTTTAACAATCAACCAGGCAGGAAGAAAGCCAGCCGCTAAAGTAATAAAAAATAAAATAATAAACTTTATAAAAGTCTCTTCGACGGGGGCGACTAAAATACCATCGCTAAACGGAAACTTAATTGGATTTTGGGCAAAGTAGGGGACTAGTACACCGTAAGTCATAATCGCGCCTAATAATGAACCAAGTAAAGCATAGAAGGCTGATTGTAATACATAAGCCACTTCTATTGCCCGTCTTTCAATTCCGATTCCTTTTAGAATACCGATCTGTTGTCTCCGTGACAGTGCGTTAATAAAGATAATAATAAAAATCGTAATTGAAGCTACTACTAAACCAATTGAACCAATAAAAGTTCCTAGGGTATTAAAAGTATCTTTTATGTCAGTGATAAATTTTGGCTTACCTTCATCATAGGTTTGGATTTTTGCTGATTCACCAAAGCCGCTGGCCAAGAAAGATTCTTTTAGCTTAACTTCGGATTGATTTGGTTTCATTCGAATTACAATTTGATCAGCGTTTCTGTCTATTCGTCCAAATAGTCTACGGAACTCTCGCTCAGGAATATAGGTATTTAAAGACACTTGATCTACCTTTGATTTAACAATTCCTTTAACGATAAATTCTTTTGAAACATTACCCACAGTTATGCGAACAGTTTCTCCCGGCTTTACATTTTCGACTGTGTCGAAGATGTCACCAAATTGTTCGGCTGATTCAGCTAAATAATAATATCCGATTAAGATATAGCCTTCTTCAGTCGGGTCGAGGTATTCTCCGTCGATGATATTACTAGCCAAGCCAGACATACTGTCTTCCAGGGCCGGGTCTATTCCTGTAACAGACACTGAAGTAGTGTCACGTTCACCCTTTAGGTCGCGCCGTTGTTTATAGTTGGCTTCAAGCACTCCGCCACCACTGTAGCGAACAGAGTAAGCCTCAATTTCTGGAAAGGCGGATAATTCACGTAGAATGGTCTCAGTTTCAAGAATTGTATCTTCACCATCGTGTTCGGTAATGATTAAATCGCCCAGGTATTCAGAGCGCACAGCATTTTCAGCACCAGTAATTAATCCCACCAGTACACCAGATACGGCGATAAGATTAAGAAAAGTTAACATCATTACCGAAATAATGAGTAGGGTAGTCCAAATATTCGCCCTTTGAATTTGGCGCCAGCCGAGAAGAAGTCCGATGCGAAGAATACGCATATTGTTTATGGGGCGATTAGGATGTCACCTTCATTAAGGCCACTAATAGCCAAGTAGCCATTGTTTCCCTCCAGCTCAACCTCAATGGAGGTGGTAGCAGTGACATCATTCTTTTTAACTAAGACTTCATAACCATCGGCAGTCTTTATTGCAAAACGTTTGGGAATTCTAAGACTGTCAGTTTGTTCAGAAATAATAATTTCTACATCAGCATTTAATCCACTACGAATCCAAGTCGGGAGTTCTTTCAATTTAATAATTGCTTCGTAGTATGACACTCCGTCTATCTCAGTTTCTTTAAGGGAAATAAAGCTTACTTCACCGGTAAGTATTTCAGAAGCTCGAGCATCAAAAACCATTTCAACTTTTTGCCCAATTAAAAGTTTACCAATATCAATCTCAGGGATTCTGGCAGTGACTTCAAACTCTGAACTAGCCAAGAGAGTAGCGATGGGAGCGGCGGTGACGGTTTCACCGGGTAGGGCATCGAGTTCGGTAATAGTTCCAGGAAATGGTGCCCGCATTACGCCATCGCTAATTGTTGCGTCAATTCTAGCTAGTCTAGCGTAAGCTTGATTAACGGCTGCATCGGCTCTGGTAATGGCTTCACTTCGGGCCGGAGCATTTTGATCGTCAGCGCTAGCCTCGGCCAAGATAACCGCTTGTTCCGCTGCGGTAATCGCACCTTCAGATTGGGTAACTGCCAAAGCATAAGCGTTTCGATTGGTAACATAAGAACTAGCCTTGGTGTTGGGAATTTCGATTATCCAATTTGAACGACTATATTTAGATGAACCATCAAAGATAATTCTTAAACCACATTTACCTAAAGGTGTTGGTTGATCAACTGAAGCTTCGTAAGTTCCAGTTTCAATACCAGATAAATTGAATGAGTAGCCAGAGTTAGCGGCTGAGGAAAAAACTTCTAAAATATATTCACCCTCTTCTTCACAAGAATAAGTACCGGAAATGGTTGGGGGCACAGCATCTTCATCACTACTATTTGAATAGGCTGTTAGGTCAGAAGAAAGTAATTTTGAATAAGCACTTTTTATTTTTTGAGCTTCATCAGCCTTGGTGTTAGCTAAAGTCGCTTTTTTACTAGAGACAGTTTCGCCAGTTAGGTTACGAGCTGAAGCGCTAGGTCCAGAAATTAGTTCGCCTCTATCGGCTAGCGCTCGTTCGACGGCCGCCAAGGCATCTTGTCTATCAGCTTGTAAAGCTTTGGTGTCTAATTCGGCAATTATGTCACCCGCTCCCACGACATCACCGATTGAAACCGAAACCCTTTTAATAATGCCACTGACCGGAAAAGCGAGTTCGGCAATCTGTTCAGATTTGGCGATTCCCGAGACTGAGATGACCTCTCTAACTGAACCCATTTCAACAGCGGTAGTAATTTGTTCAACCTTATTATTGCGGCCAACTCCATGTATCATCAAGATAACTACAACAATAATAGTTAAGGCGATACCTATATAGATAGTGCGATGATTGAGAATTTTTTTCATAACTAAAGTTAATTGTAACACTTAGTTATAAAAGGCGAGTTGCTAATTTTAGGTGGTGTTGATTGAAAGAATTATGATAGCGTCCTCGGACAAACACAAAATAAAACCGCAACCTTCTAAAAGGTTGCGGTTTTATTTTGTGTTTGTCCGCCAACTTGGACTCGAACCAAGGACC
>CAZWXM010000059.1:0-3993 GCA_964637855.1 uncultured Candidatus Saccharibacteria bacterium
TACTTGCTTTTTATATAAAAGTATGGTAAAACATCAGCCGGGAATACTAGCTTGACACTTATCTAAAAAGTCAGTGTCATGTAGGTATAATTGTTGTTTGAAAATTTATGGAAGGAAAATCAAATGAGGTTAATCTTGTTACTTGTAATAAGTATCACTTTTACTTTTTCCGGATTAGCTTCTGCTGATGCGGCTAAAGGTAAAACTTATCCAACTAAGTTGGTCCCGGTTCTACCAAAACCTGAACCACCACCGAAAGTTGTTAAAAAACCTGACCCAGTCTGTTTCTTGAAGAAAACCGAGAGACAATCGTTTACACCTGGTGCGACCTATGTGACGGAGGGAATTTTTATTCCTATTTGTACATGTTGTGGCAGCAGTGTAGATTTTTTACCTGGTAGCCACTACCAAGACCCTGGTCAAATGGGCACGGTAGTAACCCTTGAAACAGTTTGTGAATAACATTATTTTAGGAGATCATAATGAAGGTATCAAAAGTTTTTTTAGCTCTAACGGCGGTGAGTATTTTGTTTTTGTCCGGTTGTGCTTCTACCAAAACTATTCCAACAGCCAAATCTGAGCATGAAGAGGTAAAACTTTCTTGTGCTTATGCTAGTGGGGTAGTAGATGGTAAAACGGTTACGGCTTGTGCAGTTGATGCACAAGAAATTGACCCAAAGACTGGTAAAAACAATCAAAACTGGAAACGCTCGGTTCAAGTCTATGACAATGAACCAACCGCGGCTTCAGTCGTTAAAATTGGGGTAGGTACAATTGTACCAGCGGTGATACAAGGTGAGTATGGTAAAGCGATGGCTCGTGAGCACGCCAGTTCTGGCTGTCGGACGGGTAATTGCGGTACTTTGATTGTTAATGAAACTAATTCGGGTGCGGTAGCTAATTCGTTAGCTAACTCAACTACGGACGTTGACATCAAAGCCTTGAAAGACTTTGTTAAGTAATGTAGTTAAACTAAAACCAATAGGCTTTGAGCCTATTGGTTTCTCATAAGGAGTAAGGCATGAAAAATTTTAAGAATTTTCTTTTAATTTTGTTGTTAAGTTTTATGGCGTTTACTTTGCAAGCTGTTGCAGCTGAAAAAGTAACTTTGTTTAAAAATTCAACTACTGAAGCCAATTGGCCCAGGTTTGAAAGTGAGTTAATCAAGACGGGAAAACTTAGTAACGGTATTATCGATACTAAAATCCTAGCGATGATTGCCCACAGTCATTTACCAATAGGCACTATGACGTTAGAGAAATTTACGCCATTGTGGTTGTTGCAGAATAATCTAGGTGAAGAAATAAGTGTCACTGAGTTTCGTAAAAAAGCTCAGGCAAACGAATTTCAAATGATTGATTTAGCGGTTGAAACTAAAGCGCCAGTTGCAGTAAAAGCTCAACCGGTAGCTGAAGTTGCTCCCGTTTTACAAAAATCAGAACCACCAGTTTTGACGTTGGAAGAAAAATCAGTTTTGCAAAAAACAGCGGCCGATAGTGTAGCGGGATTAAAAACCCTGCAAACCGAAATTGCTAAATTAAGCAATCAAGTTAAAGCTTCAGCAGCTGATAAACAAAAACTGATAAAACTTCAAGCCGACTTCAAAAATCTGCTCGAAAGAGAAAAGTACTACGTTACCCAAGACAATGTTGCAATGATGTTGTCTAGTACGGTAGAAAAAGTTTCCACTTTGGAAACCAAAACTAGCGCTATTGAAAACAAGGCCGCCGAAGCTTTGCTTTTTGCCAAAGAAGCTAAGACTGAAGTGGCTACGCTCAAGCAATATTCTGTGGTCGGTTGGATTGCTTCTGGAATCCTCTTACTGCTGGCCGCGCTTACTGGTTTATTGGCTTATAAAGCTAATAAAAATTCAGTGGCGGTAAAGAATAGTGTGGCCGTCGTCAAAGAAAATTTAGGAAAAATTGAAACAGCCCAAAAATCTGTAAATCAAATTATCTTTAAATATTCTTTTGATGAAGAAATGGTTAGTGCTAGAAATTTATCCTTGATGAAAGTGGGCGATAGCTTCAAATTGCCATTAGTTGATAACAGTACTGGTAAAATTTCTGACAAAAAATTAGAAATAAAAATTACCGGTGATAACCAAGTGACAATTAATGGTGTCAATCGTCAGCCAAATGTGCCGTCCCCTAAAGTCGTAGATAGTTTTACGACGGTAGCTAGGGCCATCAAAAGGGCGGATAGAGATAATTTAATTACTGGAATTGTTGAAATCCCAGTAGCTGAAGCCGCTTAGTAGTAAACTTGGCTATCAACCCAATTCAATTGGATTGATAGCCTCCTCATTTTGACTTGTGATTAAACTATAAATTAATTTTAGTCTCCACCTAATCAATAGAATTATAATATTCTTATTGCTTAGCTTGAGCCTAAAGTAAAATTTTTAGCATCATGAGTCTGATAAAGGTGTAGCCTAATCTGTCCCGTTAATCGATGTCGTTCTAGAGCTTGTCTCTTTTGCCGCATTCCGTTAGCCGTGTTTATTAGCCTACAATATTCCTTTTCATAAAGTTCTTTATAAATAATTTTGGTTGAGCTTGCTCTCAAAATTAAAGCCCCGAATCACATTGATTCGGGGCTTTGTTGATTTTAAATCAATTTTATGGTATAATATAAAAAGTTCTTTTAAAATCATTTCAATTTAAGGAGGCCAGTATGGTCAAATATAGTTCTGGTCTAAATAAATATTTATTTGTTTTGACCATGAGTTTAAGCTTATTTGTTTATAATTCAGCTTTGGCTCAAGAGGTAATTTCATTTCCTAAAAAACCAATCGTGATTGAAGAAGTAATTACCGAAGTGGTTGAAAGCGCTGAGGTAAAAACCGATTATAAAATTTATCAGTATGGTCGCTTTACGGTAGAGGTTGATGAAACCGGGCAGAGAATTATCGGGGGACAATTTGTTCCTGATAAAACAATGCCGTATGAGACTGTAAAGTCTCATGTTATTTTCATTAACTATTCCACCAAAGAGTTATCGTATTATAAAAAAGATGACAAAGGTGAGTATCAACCGATAATCGGTTATGCGGTGGTTACTTCTGAACCAAAATCTTTACCAAAAGAGTTAGTCAGAGGAACGGTAACAAAAATTGATACCGCACCAACCTGGTGTCCAACGGCTAGTGCTCGGAAGAAATACCCCAGGCTATCTCCAGGATGTTTACCGTTTGGTCACCCTGAAAATGAAATGGGTTCTGCCAAATTTGAAATCCGCTGGTTTGATGTGGTTGGATATGAGGCGGTACGACTTCATGGTACTCGGGGTTATCCCAACGGAAATTTTTGGGATGAAGCCACTCTTGGCTGTACTAGATTAAATAATGAAGCTATTAAAAATCTAGTTGATTTACTTGGTCTAAAGTCTGTAGAGGAGGGAATTGAAGTGGTTCTTTATAAAGGTAATCCTTTATCTTTATATTTATTTTAAACAAATACCGTGGTTAAAACCGCGGTATTTTTTTATTTAAGCAACTACTAACGCATAATCCTTGCAATTTTTATCAAGGTCTGTATAATGGCGCAACTGTTCGTCGGAGGTAATAAAAGCTTAGTTTTCTGAGCTTTGCACTGGGGTAAGTTCCGGTAGTTACTTTCGAGCGGGGGCAGAGTAATTTGACAGTTCTTGCGAACAGATTTCTGCACACAAAGTTTGTGTTAGGAAATCTGCTCGCAAGGGTTGTGTGAAATTTATTTCACATAATTTCATAACTCCTACCCATATTCCCATAATGTGGGTAGGCGAAGTATACAATTTTGTTTAGTTATTAAACTATTCAAGATGGTATGCATCACAGCAAATGTTTATATCTTTTCCACAAAGATATAAACCCAAAAAGACAGAAGCAAAATATTTTGTATTTTCTTTTGTCTTATCCTTAGGGAAATTGTTTGTTGAGTGCGCGGCACATGTAGTACATGCGCGCAATCATAATTTATTATGAAGCTCACAAACGCAGATGCACTTGAG
>CAZWXM010000060.1:0-3773 GCA_964637855.1 uncultured Candidatus Saccharibacteria bacterium
TTGATTGTGCCAACGATCCTTCGGGCGGTGGTTGTGCCGGCGCTTTTCAGATTCCGTCCCAAAATGGTAATGGTCCAACTGGTCAAACTGGTACTGGTGGTCCAACTGGTCAAACTGGTACTGGTGGACCTCAAAATTAAACAAGTAATTAAATAAAAAAGCCGGAGTATGTAAAATACTCCGGCTTTGTAATTTAAGAACTAAAGATCGTAGCCTTTAAAGGTGACTTTCATTTTGTCACCATCATAAGCTTCTATTTTTGAACATGCCCGCATTTTAGCAACTGTCGGTGCATATTCTTTTTGCCACTCATCTTTACCTTCTATGAGCCATTCAAAATCAGCGGCTGCATAATTCCACCAGACCTTAAACTCAGCTTCGGGAGGAAAATCCATCTCTACCCAACCAGTTCCACAGTGTGGAACTGGGTCAGATTCAATGGTGATAGTTTTTAAGACTCTCTCTACTCCTTTCGATGTGTTTGCAGCAGTAAATTTTGCTGCTGTTTCAGCTTCTTTTACTTTTCCACACTTCTTCTGACTTTCATCAGCTAGGCAGGAAAAAAAGACGTCAGTTTTTGAAACAAGAGTTTTTGTCCATTGGCCAAAGCCAGAAGTGATAAGAACAGTTGCTATTATCACCCAAGCCATCGTCCGCAGAGCACTACTTAGACTAACTTTAGGATTTTCTAGCACACTTGCGCTAACAGACAGTAAAATTGCTATTATTAGCCAACCCCATATTCCTAGGTCGGCCTTAGCTAATGATAAGCCAAAGCCTAAGACCAGGACTATTCCAATTGCCCAAGCAGCCGCTTTCTTTGAACCCTTTTTACTATCAAGTCGGTTTTTAGTAGCGGCATCTTGTCTACTTCTGGTATTACCTTGTATACCTGATTCCATTTCTTTCTCCTTTATTTTTTACTAACTGCTTTAGCGGCTAGAGCTGCGGCCGCTGGTGAGGTTAATGCTTTTGCTATTGCCTCAGCTACATCCTTATCTAGACCATGAAGAGAGATGTCAATCTCGTTACGTTTGATTTCCATACCTTCCAAATTGCCAGAGATTGATAGATACCGATCACGAGCTAGACTGATGTCTGCTTGAGTTAAAGTTTTATCTTTAAGCCATTCTTGAACTTGTGACCAGCTGTCTGCCCCTAGCAAGCTAAGAGTACCGTCTTTAATCGCACTAGCTTCCGCTTTAGCTGAAATGGTTCTTTGGAGTTCTTCACTTGGTAATAGTTGTTTGATAACTACCGCTCCAAGTTGGATACCAAAATTTTTTTCCACATCTTCTTGGTCGGTGGTTAGAGTCTTTAAACTTTCGTTTAAAGATTTAAGTTCACCGATAGCCTGCATCACATTTTTTTGTGAAAAAAGCGATGCAATTCTGGCTATAATCAAACCCTCCATATCTTCTGTGAAGGCTCCGACACCGCTTAGGAATTCAACTGGCTTTTTTATATCTGGTCGAGCCCAGAAGACACCGTTTACTTTTAAGATTCCATCTAGGCATTGCACCGTAGTAGAAAACTCATTAGTCGCTTCTTCAAGCGAAATGTTATTTTCTGCTAGACGTTCCTCCCAAGGGAAGCATATGTGAGTACCTGGACCATAACTAACATTTACCGAGTCACCACCGATAAGTGATTGCAAGGTATCAATAGTTAAGAACATTCCAGTGGTGGGATTTCTTATTAAGAACCATCTGTCGATAGTTAAGAATAAACCACCAATACCTAGAGCGAAGCCTACCGTATAACTGACGGAGCTGATTAATTGTGGAACTTTTTCAAAAAAAATACTCACGAACCATTCAGTTCCGAAAGTCGATAGTAAAGGTAAGGTAATTACCCAAACTAACAAAACCCAATAACGACTAGCGATTTTTCGGTCAGAAATATCTCGGTCTGAAGGTTTCCTTTCGTTGACCTTATGAGGAGTACTTTCTACTGATTTTTTATTTTCTAAGTATTTTTTAATAATCCAAATACTTATGAAAAATAGACCAAGCCAAAAAGTATATTTAATCTGACTAAAAAGTAATAATTCAGCTAAGGCTACACTAGCCCCAAGAAAAGCAATTGATACTAAAGGTAAAAACTTTTTCATTTCGTTCTCCTAATCCTAAATTGTAAAATAACAAATTGTTGATAGGGAAGTCCCTATATTTCTACTAATATAGTAGCATAATTTTGACCTAAAGTCAAGGTAAAAGCCTTAGTTTTAAGGGTTTTAGGCTCAGAAATATGGCTAAGTTGGGGTTGGGGCGGTTGCGTAGCAACCGCCCCATAGGGTATGATTCTCCACAATGAAAAACGATCCTAATCGAGATATGAGAAGCACAGAAGAAAAGCGCTTAGCTGCTTTAAAAGATGAGCGCCCTCGGGTAACGCTGTCTTTCTATAGATACGTCCAAATTGCTTCGCCTGAAGCCTTCAGACAGCGCTTACTGACCAAGTGGAATGAACTTGATTGTTTAGGCCGGATTTATGTGGCGCATGAGGGTATTAATGCACAGATGAATGTACCAAAGGTTTATTGGGATCAGTTTGATGCCTGGATTCAAAATCAACCAGAATTATCTGGAGTACCATATAAAATTGCGGTTGAGGATGGTTGGGTACCTTCATTTTTTAAATTGACTGTTAAGGTTAAAGAAAAGATTGTTGCCGATGGTTTGGACGACTCATCGTTCGATGTAACCAATACCGGAGCTTATCTTACGGCTGAAGAAATGAACGAATACGTCAATGATCCTGAAGCCGTAGTGGTGGATATGCGTAACGCTTATGAAAGTGAAATTGGTCACTTCGAAGGGGCTATAACGCCACAGGTTGAAACTTTTCGGGATGAATTGAAGGAAACTCCAGACCTACTTAAAATTCATAAAAATAAAAAAATCGCTATTTATTGCACCGGGGGAATTCGTTGTGAAAAAGCCAGTGCTTGGTTAAAGCATAACGGCTTTGAAAATGTTCGACACCTTAAAGGGGGAATTATTGATTATGCCCATCAAGTAAAACAACAAGGCCTAGAAAATAAATTTTTGGGCAAGAACTTTGTGTTTGATGAAAGATTAGGAGAGCGGATTGGTGATCAAATTATTTCTACCTGTCATATTTGCAAAAAGAATAAAAGTGACACTCACTATCATTGTAAGAATCAAATTTGCCATACGTTATTTATTGGTTGTGACGACTGTGTGGAGAAAAAAGGCGGTTACTGTTCTTGGGGTTGTGCTCAAGTAGATAAACTACCAGAAAAAACCAAAAAAGTTATAGCTCGCTATTACAATCATTATATTAGAAAGCGACAACCATTTAAGAAGACCAGGTTGCAAGAAGCGTAGAGAATAATTAGAAAAGGACTTGAACTCTACGAGTTCAGTAGAGGTTGTCGATATTTTTACTCCTTCCAGTCGCAAAATATCTGACTAACCTTTTCAAGTCCTCACGGAAGTAAAGTTATTTACTTCCTTCTCGCGCACAAATAAAAATACCCTCAATTGAGGGTATTTTTATTTGTGCGCGAGAGAGGACTTGAACCTCCACAGATTGCTCCACTAGTGCCTAAAACTAGCGCGTATACCAATTTCGCCACTCGCGCAGAGTGATGTGTGCGAGAGTATAGCAAAGATTATCAGTGCTGGCTAGGGACAGTTAGTAGGTGTTTCTTGGCGGAATGACAGAGTCCGGTTTTTTGTGGTCACGAAGTTACTAAGTAGATTTTACATAAGAGGCTCGGTCTCTACGAGACCAGTATCATAAGT
>CAZWXM010000061.1:0-3721 GCA_964637855.1 uncultured Candidatus Saccharibacteria bacterium
GAAGCAAAACAAAACCACCCAGAAGGGTGGTTTTGTTTTTGGTGGAGATGGCGGGAGTTGAACCCGCGTCCGAATTAGGGTGTGATGGTGAGTCTACGTGTGTAGTTTAGCCTTTAATTTAAGTTCCTAATCTAGAGGTTAAACTAAACAATTAGGTTCCGAGTTGTTGCAAAGCTTGAAAACCTAAGACAACGGCTAAGGTCCCCACAGTCTCATGTTTATTTTACCCAAGCAGCCGTATGAGACGTTTAGCTTTTGAGCATCGCACCGGCGAGCGTTAAATTACGCTACAGCGGGTACGAATCCAAACGCGTTAGCGTAAGGACTTGGTATTGCTTTGTTTGCAAATACTGTTTGAAACCTTTTAACGAATTGATTTCAACTTCGACACGCACACAACCGACACGACTAACCGTCGATGCCTAGCATCCCCCGCAAAAATTGATGTTTATCAATTTTTGCGGGGAACGGTGTACAAAATATTAACTACAGAAAGATGGGCTGAACTTACTAAGTAAGTTCAGCCAAAGAACTAACGGTTAGGTCTATCGTCTGGGACATTATCACAGTCATCTTCTTTTCTGGACTGGATTTCGTCCAAAAATAATTGCCAGGCCCGATGGGGAACACCTTCAGTTACCTGTTGGTGAGCCGGGGGCGCTGTTTGATTATCTTCTGACATTTAACTCTCCTAAAAGAATATAAAATGATGGTTGCCCATCTGTCTACAGTTAATGGATTGGATACAAAATGGTGGGCCGAAATATGTACAGTGAGTGTACATATTTCGGCTATCGGTTAAAGAACTATAACTTTTTATTCGTATTTACTAATACGAAAAATTAAACGGGAGTCCATTCTTAATAATTTCTTCGACAACACTTAATGCTTTGAAACCTCCTTCCTCTAAGAGTTCAGTTTGTCTTAATTCAGTACCGTCTCTGGTTACTAAGTGTTTGGCCACAATGTCTTTAGGAACAGTTTCGTCAGTGTTGCTAATGGTACACATTTTATTCTCCCACAGTTATTTAAACAAAAGGGTAAATTAACCCTAGGTGAGAACCGATTCTCACCATTTTGTATCCAATTATTGATTTTTCAAGGTGCGTTCGATGTCGCGTTTATTATCACGCTCTTTAATAGATTCGCGCTTATCTTGCTGCTTTTTACCACGCGCCAAAGCAACTTCGAGCTTTATTTTCTGCCCATTATTATACAACTTAAGTGGCACAGCTGTCAAACGAGCTTTTTCAGTTTGCTGTTCAAAAAGGGCCAACTGTTTTTTTGAAAGTAGGAGTATGCGCGGTCTTTCGGGGTCATAACTTTTAGGAGTGTTGGCGACCTGAAACGGGGAGATACTAGCTCCGACTAAAAAGGCTTCGCCACCGCGAATTATTACATAAGCGCCATCAAGCTTACCTTTACCAGCGCGAATAGCTTTTACTTCATAACCATGTAGCACTAAGCCAGCTTCGAAAGTCTCAAGGATTTCGAAGTTAAAGCGGGCTTTGCGATTTTGGATATACGTACTCATAAAAGTATCCTACTCTAACAATGATACTACAATGATACAAGGATATTTGCCGACTGACAGTCTAAAATAAAATCATGGCGTTTCAGGCTCATTTCTGTATAATACCCATCATATGAACAAGCCAGAAAACACAGATAAAGCAAAGGAAATTGAGCTGGAAACAGCGGTAAAAACTGAACCTTCAACTGAAAATCACGAAACTGGAGCTGAGATAAAGTCTGAACTAACTCCAGAAGACAAGAAAGCTTCACCAATTACTAATAATATAAAACAAGTAGGAAAGAAAATGCCAATTGGCCCAGGTAACTTCTGGAACAATATGCTCTCGACGCTATTGTTACTTATTTTTGTAACAACGGTTTTTTCTTATATTACTGAAAACAAAACTGTACCAGAGGAATTGTCTATTACTGATGTCGTACAACAAGTAAAGGCAGGAGAGGTCGGTAAGATTATTGTGCGCGGGGCAACACTAGAAGTAAGTTACAAAGATGAAACTAAAAATCATGGAGAAGCTAAACGTGAAGTTGACGCTTCTGTCACAGAGTCTCTCACTAATCTGGGTGTTACGCCTGAAGAATTGTCTGGCGTAGTAATTGATGTACAGAGAGAAACTGGCTTCATGTATTGGTTTGGACAATTTGCGCCATTTTTGTTCCCACTTATTTTCCTCGGAGTGATTATCTGGTTTTTCACTCGATCAGTTAAAGGGGCTGGTATGCAGGCGATGAGCTTTGGTAGTAGCAAGGCGCGCATGATTGACCCTAATGACCTAAGTCAAAAAGTAACCTTCAAAGATGTGGCTGGCGCTAAAGAAGCCAAACAAGAGTTAGAAGAGATTGTAGATTTTCTTAAAAACCCTAAAAAGTTTCTTGATATTGGAGCTGAGATTCCTAAAGGAGTAATGATGATGGGTTCTCCAGGAACTGGTAAAACTCTATTGGCGCGAGCGGTCGCCGGTGAAGCCGGTGTACCTTTCTATTCTATTTCTGGCTCTGAATTCGTGGAGATGTTTGTGGGAGTAGGAGCTTCACGAGTCCGAGATTTGTTTTCAATGGCTAAGAAAAGCGCACCATCAATTATCTTCGTGGATGAAATCGATGCCGTAGGACGAGTGCGTGGAACTGGAGTAGGGGGAGGAAACGATGAACGAGAGCAAACTCTCAACCAAATTCTAGTTGAGATGGACGGTTTTGAACCTAACGCTAAAGTGATTGTGATGGCGGCGACCAACCGACCAGATGTACTAGATCCAGCGTTGCTTCGACCAGGGCGATTTGATCGTCGAGTAACTATTGATTTGCCAGACCGTGGCGACCGAGAAGAAATTTTGAAAGTTCATGCCCGGAAGAAGCCTTTGCAAGATGATGTAAATCTAGCGATTATTGCACAACGAACACCTGGTTTTTCAGGCGCAGATTTATATTCTCTAATGAATGAAGGAGCGATTTTGGCGGCGCGAGAAAAGCGCAAGACGGTTGGTCAGTTTGATTTAATCCGTTCAATTGAAAAGGTAATGCTTGGTCCAGAGCGAAAGAGTCACGTTTTATCTAGTCACGAGAAATTAGTGACGGCCTATCACGAAGTTGGACACGCGCTAGTGGCTTCGGTCTTACCATACGCTGACCCAGTGCAAAAGATTTCGATTATTTCTCGTGGTCGCGCAGCGGGTTATACATTGAAACTGCCAGACCAAGACCGTCGTATGCATACGCGGAAGGAATTCCTAGATGATATTGCAATGACACTCGGTGGCTATGTAACTGAGCAAATGGTCTTCAATGACCTTTCAACCGGTCCTTCAAATGACCTGCAAGTCGTAGCTTCAATTGCTCGCGATATGGTGACCAAGTACGGTATGAGTGAAAAAATTGGTCCAGTCGCCTTCGAGTCATCTAGTCGAACTTTGATTGGTGGTGGAATCTCTGAAGAACGTGGTTACTCAGCTCAAGTAGCAAAGGATATTGATGAGGAAGTGACTCGAATAATTGAAGAAGGAAAGCAAAGAGCGACCGAGATTCTTACTAAGTACCGAACAGCGCTTGATGTGATATCTAAAAAGCTAGTTGAAGTTGAAACTCTAGAGCGTGAAGAGTATGAAATGTTGCTCAAGCGCGAGGGAGTAGAAATTAAAGATGCTTACAAAGATGTTTATGGCGATGAACGAATCATTGGTGACCCAACTAA
>CAZWXM010000062.1:0-3527 GCA_964637855.1 uncultured Candidatus Saccharibacteria bacterium
AAATAGATAGTGTTACGGTGGCGACTGAGCCAGTAGTAACTTTAACTTTCCGAGGAGGCAGTACAGTGACCGCAGATTTAGATGGAGAAGTGGAGTATGTAGAAGTGGAGTGGGCATCAGAATTTGCCACTAAATGTGGTTCTACGGCTGAGCCGCGCATGTGGTTGGAAAATCAATCTACGCCCGGAGTACGACAGTATGCTCAAGGCTGGATGCATAATGGTTTAGGAGAAACTATCGGAGTCGTTAATTTTGATTTAACTCGCTATGGGGTAGAGGTGAGAGAAACTTCCACTTTTTATTTTGAATGTGAAAATGAAACCACGGGGGTGGTCGGACGGGGCTCGGCGGTCTTAACGGTTTTAGAGCCAGCGCCACCACTACCACCGACTATAAATATTAGTACTACCAGACCAAATGTAACTGTAGATCCAGATACTGGCGTAGCGGTAACTGATGTATCCTTTCAAGCGGCCAATGTTTCCTGGTGTACCTATAAAGCTTACTACGCAGATGGTACCGAGTACCCTAACCCGTTTGGCTGGGGTCAACCTTGGGGCGGGTCTTCTGTTACCGAATATGGTTTTGACCTTATTCTAATCGCCGCTACGACAGATTTTGAAGTGACTTGTGGCCGACCAGCGATTACGATTGGTGGCATACTTTACCCGGCGGCTTCGGTTAGTGAGCGGGTGCTGGTAAATGTGAGCGGCACTCTAGCTAGTCGTTTAGGTTTACCACCAGTGACAGTATCGATTGTGGCTAATCCTAATCCAGCCACCAAAGACCCAATCACTGGTCGAGCTATTTCTATTGCTACTATTAATCCGCGCAACGCTGACTACTGTTTGGCCTATGCCTATTACCAAAATGGCGATGAGTACGATCTGTCTGGTTGGAGTGAAAATGACCCAACCGTCCCATGGGGGTATTACCTTGGAGATCAAGATAGATCTATGACGATTCGACTCGCGACCACTACTCGTCTACAAGTTGAGTGTCGTCGTCAAGTTGATTATTTGTCCGGTGATGCAGCTTTATATGATTTGGGAGTAGAGACTTTTGATTTACTAGTTGAGGTTACTGACTCCGGTGTAGCGGCCGCCGCCCCGGTGGTGCGAGTTTATGGCAACGTTTTTGACGCTAGTGCCGACACTATGTGGGATACTGCGGTTAGTAAAACTTATGTGCGAAATGGAACTAATGACAATCTTTACAACTATAATGATAATACCGTCAGAAATATTACTTTCCCATTTACTCATCCTCAAGGGGCTGGCTCAACCGGAGTCTACGACATTTATTTACGAGCGACAGATGTTGATGTTGATGAGTCAACCTTCACTTTATCAACGGTTAAAGATGGTCTAATCTCCACTCACATTACTAATTTGTCAGATGGGGTTACTCCATATTGGTGGTATGGTGAGGCTTATAAAACAGTCAGACTGGCTAGTGGAATAACCTTAACTGATGGGGAGTTGGTTACTTTAACTTGTCAGACGACCAGTAGTGAAGAGGCTTGCCGAGTCACCAATTTATTCTTTGGGGAAGGAAATGGCGGTTTGGTGGCAATAAAGAGAGATGCCGCGACCGGTTTTGGTACAGTACCGCTGATGTGGATGACTGAAAATGTAACTGATTGTCTACCACCACACCAAGCCCAAACTTCAGATGGTTTAAATTACAACTGGTCATTTAGTGATAATACTTACGGTTTAGTTACAAGACAGATTTCCACCACCACTGAATTTAGCGTTAGGTGTGAACAAGGTAACGGAACAATTGCTGAAGGTATGGTTACGGCCAGTTTGCCTTCAGTCGACGTCTTAGTGGCTTCGGCGATTGTTTCAACCGGAGAATGTATTGATGACGGAACCCTTGGAAATCCATTTGGAACAACTATTGATGCGCCAGCAGGATATACAGCTGGAGTTGATGGTTACTGTGTACCAGCGGTTGATTTAGCAGCAGTTAGTCCGGCGGTTAGCTTAGCTAGTGCGGTAGAAGATAATATCAACGGAACTTATGATAATATCAACGCTCTAATTGTTATTAGTAATCTTGGACCAGGGGAGTTATTAGCAAATAATAGTATTTCTTATCGCGCTAATATTACCTTCCAACCAGTCTTTGGTTTGCCAGCTCTTGATTCTTTGGTTGGTACTTATAATGGGGCTTTAGCCACACCACCAAATGCTAGTAATCCAACCCAGTCCCCAACTTTGACGAGAGAGTTTGATGGAGTGCCGTTTGGTACTCATACAGTTTGTTCTCGAGTTAATCTTGATGGCTCACCAAATTATCCAGAAGCGTCAACTGATTACACTAATAATACTAGCTGTGGCACGGTCACTCTCCCGGTTCCAGAGCCACCAATGTCTATTACTGCTGATAGAGAGGTGGTGCGTTCCGGACAAACAGTTAATATTGATTGGTCAGTTAATGTTACTTATGAATTATTATGTACAGTGCGGGGAGCCGGTGGCTTGAATACCTCATTCAATACCTTAAGCTTCGCCAATCCTCATACCGGTTCATTCACTACCGGAGCCTTAACCAGTTCAAGTGAATATGTCTTGCAGTGTACAGAACCAATCACTAATACCACTTTCACTAAATCAGTCTTAGTTGAAGTAGTGCCAAATTACGAAGAGATTTAGACTAATAAAAAAGCGCCGGCCCTTTGGGCCGGCGCTTTTTTATTTAACTTAATTGATTTGTTTCAAGACTTGAGTGACTAATGAATTAACTGTTGAATTGTCATCACTGATTTTTATAATCACATCTCTAGCGGCCGTCATATCGTAACCTAGTGATACTAGGGCATCAATCGCGTCAGTTTGAATTTGATTTAGGTTGGCAAATGATCCAATTGAAACTGAAGTTGGCAGCAAAGCAATTTTTTCATTTAAATATTTAACTACATTCTCACTAGTTTTTTTTCCAATCCCTGAAAGTTTGCTTAAGTAAGACCCATCATTTTTATGAGCCGCTTCTATGAGTAGGGCAGGACTAGCTTGACTCAAAATTTGCATAGCTGACTTTGGTCCAACTTTAGGCACTCCAAGTAATAACTCAAATAACTCTAGTTCCGTTTTATTTACAAATCCGTATAAATCTAAAGCCGTCTCTCGAACCGCTAAGTAGGTAAAGATGGTAATCTTTTCTCCCTCTGAGAAACTATTTGTTATAGTTGAGCACCTAATTAAGTAGCCAACATCATGAACGCCTAAAACCAGCCAATTTTCTCCAACCTCTTGTATTTCTCCAGTTAGGGTTCTAATCATATCCTTATAAGATTAACATATAAGCAAAACAAGGAGCTACTGGAGGTTGCGACTATGGCTTTGCTTAGTCAGGCGCTTTGTTTGAACAAAGGAGGCTGAAAGCCGACTATTGTGAAAATATCCAGGCGCCTCAGCAGATTCGACCTATCTAGGGAGAATATGCTGGCGGCGAGCTGGGAGCAGATTCGACCCTCCAAGGGAGAATCTGGTTGTAGCGAGCTGCAAAATAATAAGACC
>CAZWXM010000063.1:0-1538 GCA_964637855.1 uncultured Candidatus Saccharibacteria bacterium
GAAGATGCTGACAAGGTATTCTCAAGGTTTTGCTTTGACATGCAAAAAAAAGCAGAGGACGAAGACCGCTATCTTTCAGATAATATTCGCGTACGGCAAGGGACAAAAGATTCTAACTCGTGGTTATTTTTTGGTATTAATGAAGTCACAGAAGAAGGAAGTGTAGAAACATTTAAGTCCTACCTTTCAATTAAGGACCTAAACTCTCTGACGCCGGAAAGATTCAAACAATTTATGACTGCGCTTCGAGATTTTGGTTATAATGGTGACGTTAAAATATTCCAAGATTTAAAAGGCCAGGGTATAAAATTGAATGATCAAATTGTTATGCATGGAGGGTCTCAAGAAGACGCGGAGCTCGCACTCGAAATTGGCAGGAATTTTTTTGGAGAAGATATTGATCAAAGTAGTGTAGGCAAAGATGAGATGATTGATGGTGTTAACACTAGCTATAGTCAAATTCTTTCTAAGAAAATAGCTGCTGCTATTAATAATAATTAATTCAGGGAATTAGGTGTTGAATTATGGATACTAAAATCCCCTACCGCTGCCCAAAACGCAATAAGAAAAACCGCTTTGCATACTGCAAAGCGGTTTTAGGTACAGAACAATTATACTTTTTTGTACAGTGGATTGAGATAGTTCTCATCGAGATAAGGCAAGTCGTGTGTGTCCCCGTTCGTTTGGAGATGAACGGCTTTTGTATATGACTCATCGTCTTTGAGTGAAATGCCGAGATTACGAAGTCTTAGACTGAGTGCCAAGATGTAGCTCGTGAGTAACGCTCTCGCCCCATCATCGTTAAAAGTTATTGTCCGAAAATCGGTAAAATAATCTTCAAGGTCAAGACGTCTTTCTTTCAGCTCTTTGGCTAGCTTAACATTTTCCGCTGTGCACGCCGCCTCTGGAAGATATTCCCCACTTTCATGATTAAGATTGGTTACCGCTTGAATTTGAGAATAGACACCTGCTAATGTGTTTTTTTCACTGTTTCGGGTTCGCAAAACTTCACTTAGTAAGGGCATTTTCATGCCTGAACTTTTAATGTTTTCAGATTTTTTACAAGGGAGCGTAGAGATTTTAACGGAAACCACAGGAGTTGGTTTTACCAATTCTAAGGCTTCAACAACATCATCAACAGTCGGCACGTTAATTCCTTCACGCGCAACTGTATCTATTATATGTTGTATATCACTCCGTACCATTATCTTTGCCCAATCCTGTTCGGGGTGAGCATCGAAAATTACTTCTTGCTCAGCCAGAAACCTCTTCAATTTTTTCTTCCCTTTTACTTGAATAAATTGAATAACAAAGATTATGAGTAGAACTCCCCCTACTACTCCAAGCTTCCAATTAAACCAATCCAAAGACACAGAAAAATGTGAGTAGGATTTAATTAAGAGTATGAATGCTATATTTAAAAAAACAAAACTATACAAAAAATATCTATATTTATTTTGAGTACTATCCATTATAAATCTCCTTATAAGTAAGGTCGAAGAAATATTCCGATAAAATAGTAGGATAAATAAGTCACT
>CAZWXM010000063.1:1638-3251 GCA_964637855.1 uncultured Candidatus Saccharibacteria bacterium
TTATAAGTAAGGTCGAAGAAATATTCCGATAAAATAGTAGGATAAATAAGTCACTTTGTCAATATATCCAAAAAACATTTAAGTATCAATTGCCACAGAACCTAAGACAAGTTATGCTGTTAATTATGTCACTTTTCCGCAATTTTTTCTTTTGGCCGGCCATTATTAGTATCGTTATTTTTATAAGCATTTGGTTTAAACTGGGCTTTGCCGCTTTCCTACTGGTAGTAACTTTATCTATCCTTGAAGTTACCCTTTCGTTTGATAACGCGGTGGTAAATGCTCGAGTTCTTAAACGCATGAGCCCGACGTGGCAAAAGCGCTTTTTGACCTGGGGTATTCTGCTCGCCGTTTTTGGTACTCGCTTCGTACTACCAATCATCATTGTGAGTGTCGCCGTCTGGACCTCCCCAATCTACGTCACCACCCTTGTCTTCACTAATCCCGCTGAGTACAGCCATCTCCTCGAAGGTGTTCATGGTGCTATTACCGCCTTTGGAGGCATATTCCTCCTTATGGTGTCACTAAAATACTTTTTTGATAAAGCCAAGTCAGTCCACTGGATAGAAGTAATTGAAAAGCATCTAGTGCGCTGGGGACATATCGAAGCCGTTGAAATTGCTTTAGCGCTAACCTTGCTGATTACTTTTTCCTTCATAACTTCTTATGAACAATCTTCAGTCCTAGTCGCCGGCCTCATTGGTTTATTGCTATTTATTATTATGGAAGGCGTCGCTAGCAATCTTTCCATTGAAGGCAGTGACATCGCCGCTACTGGCGCCACTCTCTTCATCTACCTCAACATCCTCGACTCAGCCTTCTCTCTCGATGGTGTGATTGGTGCCTTTGCCCTCACCAACAACCTCATCATTATCATGGTTGGTCTTGGGATTGGTGCTTATTTTGTGCGAGCCATCACACTTTATTTTGTACAAAAAAATACCTTGGCTGAACTTATTTATCTCGAACACGGAGCGCACTGGGCAATCCTTGGTCTTGCCATAGCGATGCTTCTCAATCTAGTCATGCATATCCCAGAAGTTGTAACTGGACTGGTGGGACTATTCTTCGTAGCCCTCTCGTACTACTCTTCAGCTCGAGCGCACCACTCATAACCCCTCATCGCGAGGCCACTTCGGGGAAAATTAAATAATCTAACTTGAAACAACTCTAATTTCATTAAACAAAAAAGACCCCTTCCTTTAGGAAGGGGTCTTTTTTAGATTAACTTATTTTAACTCTGCCAGCAGTTTTTTCATTAGGGTAATTTCTTCAGTTTGAGTGCTTAGAATTGCCTCAGTTAGATTAGTCATTTCTTGATGTTCAATGTGTGGCTGAACACTACGAGCCATCATCAAGGCTCCCATGTGGTGCATAATCATATCTTCCAGAAAGACTCGGTCCAGTTCCTTTCCAGAAAGATTAGAAAGTTCTCGCATCATTGGTGAATATTTTCCAGCATCTTTATACGATTCTTTGTACCAGGTTTCGTACCAGACTTTCATTTCAGCAATCTCTTTCTCTTGTGCCACTACAATGTTTTCAACTAACTGTTTGATTTCAGGTGTAGTGCCGCCCCGAGCAATTACTGCTTTGGCTGTATCTACCGCTTC
>CAZWXM010000064.1:0-3248 GCA_964637855.1 uncultured Candidatus Saccharibacteria bacterium
CTTATTCCTCAATTTTCATCGCTAGTCCATTGGTAGTAGCCTACGCTGAGTATCTGGCAAAGAAGAATAAATAATTATGATTATTGGTATAGCAGGTTCTTTTGGGGCTGGAAAGGGGACAGTGGTTGAATATCTAATTAAAGAAAAAGGCTTCACCCACTATTCCGCGAGTGGTTTTATTGTT
Organism: uncultured Candidatus Saccharibacteria bacterium; assembly: GCA_964637855.1. Lineage (GTDB taxonomy): Bacteria > Patescibacteriota > Minisyncoccia > Phycocordibacterales > UBA918 > OLB19. The sequence continues at coordinate 185 of CAZWXM010000064.1, forward strand.
GAGGAAATTAAACGACGGGGGATAGAAGTAAATCGAGACATAATGACTATTGTTGCCAATGAGTTGAGGACTAAATATGGCCCAAGTTATATTATTGATTCTCTTTATGCTCGGGCAAAAGATTTAGGAGGTGATGTGGTGATAGAAAGTTTGCGAGCAGTCGCAGAGGTAAAAAGAATTAAAGAATTGGGCGGTAAAGTTCTGGGGGTAGATGCCGATGCGGAAATTCGCTATAAGCGTTCTCTTTTAAGGAATAGTGTTAAAGATAACGTTAGTTACGAAAAATGGCTTGAGCAAGAAAAGATGGAATCTAATCAGACCGATGTGAATAAGCAGAATATTTTTGGAGCCCTACAAGAAGTAGATTTTATAATTAAAAATAGTGGTTCAATAGAAGAGTTGAATGAACAAGTAGAAGTTTTTTTGAAAACCTTTAAATAAAAAGCGGCGGCCCTTTGGGCCGCCGCTTTTTTCAATACCTACGAAATTTTAGTCCCGACAAATTCTTCTCCCTCCAAATACTTTTTTAAATCAGCTGGGCGTGAACCATTTATAATAGCGACTTCAATATTTTTTTCCTGCGCTTCTTTGGCCGCAATTGGGTCAAACGGGGAAGATAGTCCCGGATCCCACTCAGTCGGAATCAGAGCCCTAAAGTCACTCCAGGAAATAGTTTTAATGATTTTGGCTTCAGGGTCAGTCTTAGGGTCAGCCGTGTAAACATAATCAATATTAGACAGGTTAATGACTTTTTTGGCGCCGACTCGTTCAGCAATTTGAATAGCGCGCAGGTCGGTCGAACAGCCCGGTCGGTAACCAGAGGCAATAATAACTTTTTCACTTTTGGGAATATCTAACACTTCGTCAGGGTTAGTTACCATAACGCGATGAGCGCTGTCCCTAAAGACAGTGCGTAATAAGTGACCATTTAAACGTGTAGCGTGTATACCCATCCAGTCTAAGTCCTCACTGTTTAACTCAGCTACTTCAGAGGCGGCCTCTTGGTAACGTCTGGCCGTCTTACCACCGCCTGCAATAATAATAAAACGACGACCTAAAGTCGTCTCAGCATCTATAAAGGTTTTTAAAATCTTCAAAAAACCAGTATCAATTTGATCTGGCACAATTAGCGAACCGCCAACTGACATAACTATAGTTTCTTGTGTACCCATATAATTCTGCATTGTACGCTAATCTTTAGCCGCTGCAAAATGTTATACTTGGAATAAAGTTATTTTAAGATAAATTAAGTTTATGAATGAAGATAAATTACCAGCTGTCAAAGTCTTGATAAGTGATGGTTTAAATTATTTAAAATTACGCTCAGATTTAGTGATTTTGTTGGCCCTACCATTATTGGTTTTTACGGTTTTAGAATATCTGAATAAAAATTTGCCTTTTGCGCAACAAGAACCAAAATTTCTAATTCTATCGGGTCTAGTTAGTTTGGTGGCTTTGGTTTTTAATTTTTTAATTATTGGCGCCGCTCTTTATTCAGTGGTCAGAAGTGAAGAAGAAAGAGTTGGCCTAAGGGCCGGCTTAAATTGGTCTAGAAATAATATTTTAGGCATCATTTGGGTATATGGTTTGAGTTCATTAGCCATTCTAGGAGGATTTTTACTCTTAATAATTCCTGGTTTAATTATTGCTTTGTATGTTTATTTTCCACAATACGTGTACGTAAACGAAGGTTTGAAAGGCTTGGCTGCCTTGCGCCGAAGTCATGATTTAGTAAAAGGAAATTGGTGGAACCTGCTTAATAAATTAGTCAAAATCGGCTTCTTGGTGATTATAATTTTAATTGTCTTGGGCATTATAACTGGCTTGATTCAAAAGATATTTTCGGCGCTGCCAACCATTGATTTATTCATACTGCTGGTAGCTCAGGTCTTTAGTGCGGCGGTGACACTGTTTGGATTTACTGTTGGTAATACTTTGTATAAAAATTTAGTGGCGATTGAAGTGGAGAGAGTAGAGGAAATTGCTCCGGTCGCTAATTGGAAGTACCTAACTTTGATAGTTTTAGGTTTATTAAGCCTGGTGTTATTAGTAGCGGCCGTAGGTTTTGTTTTGAAAGATGGTTTGCCGCCACAAAATAATGAGGACCGAGTTAAATCAGGGATAGAAGCCAAACAAAAAATGCAGGAGTTAAGATTAGATACCGGAGAGGGTAGTGCCGCGGTCAATTCCTAGGCCCACGAATTATCCAGATGTAAAGACTTGACAAAGTTTAATACCCGTGTATAGTTGTCGACAGTTCAGTTGGAGCGGGTAATAGTAAAAGTGAGTTTCTCATTAATTATCCATTTCCCGCCTCAGCGGGACATGTTTCTGGCTAACAACTTGTTAGTCGCATAATCCAATCAATCAATTTCCTTAGGAGGAAAAAATGAATCAGTTCTTGAAAAATTTAGTTGCAACAGCAATTTTAGCAGGTTTTACCAGTGTCGCTTCGGCTACTTGTGTGCAGGGCTGTAACCCTCCACCACCACCAGCTCCACTACCAAACAGCAGCTTATCTTTTGAAATCGGCGGCACTTCAATGTTTGGCGGCTTAGGTCAGGCCGCATTTGAAGGCAAAGAAGGCTTTGCTCAAGTTGAAAAAACTGGCTATGCTGGTACTGATACTAAGTTGGATGCCGCAGGTAATCTTTGCGGTTTAAATTGCCAAAATGGCGGCTTTACTTTCAACGGTTATGCCGGTGAACATGTAAAAGCCATGTCTGGTGCGTTTAGTAATCAATCTGGTCTGGGTGCTTCAGCTATTAACCAAGGCCTAGCTACTTCAGGCGTGAAGTTTGAATTCAATAAAGCAACTGTGGCTCCAGCTCAGTAAGTAATAAATTAATAGCTATAAAATAGTTATTATTCCAACCACTTAAATCTTAGGATTTAAGTGGTTTTTTCTTATTTAATTCAAGGATCTTTCACACGCTCCGATGTCTGCTTCTTCACTATCAGCACTTAATCTTCGCGGACGCTCAAAATAGATTATTGGAGAGAGAGGGTCAGAATCAGCCGTAGCTACTTGCTTTTTATATAAAAGTATGGTAAAACATCAGCC
>CAZWXM010000065.1:0-3238 GCA_964637855.1 uncultured Candidatus Saccharibacteria bacterium
TCAAAACTGCTACTGGCAACAAGCTGCCATTAAGTAGTGTTCTAACTGAATCGCTAGCCCCAGCCAATGCGGCTATCGCTCATGAAGATAAAGAGCGTCTAGTGACCGTTTCGGCCTATACCAAAGAAGGTGTCGTCGCTGGAGAAGTCGTTGCTACCTTCAAATCACGAGTGGCTGAATTAAATTTGCCGGCTGGAGTGAAGATTTCCTATGGTGGTGAAGCAGAAAATGTTAACCAATCCTTTACCGAAATGTTTATTGCTCTTGTAGTAGGACTACTACTTATGTTAGCGATTCTCGTATTGTCATTTAATTCAATCCGTTACTCTTTGTATCTACTCTTGGCGGTTCCGTATTCCTTGATTGGAGTATTCTTCGGTCTAGCTGCTACTGGCTTAGCTTTATCATTTACTTCCCTACTCGGTGTAATTGCTCTGGCCGGTGTCATTATCAACCACGCCATTATCCTTATGGATTCAATGATTACGCATAAAGCCTCTACTACAGCGGTCACTCTAGTTGATCAAGTAGCTGATGCCGCCGTCTCAAGATTTAGACCAATTATTCTAACTACTATCACAACGGTTGTTGGTATGATTCCCCTCTCTATGATTTCTGACTTCTGGAGTCCATTAGCGTTTGCTATCATGTTTGGTCTAACCTTTGCCATGATACTAACTTTGATTCTTGTTCCTACCCTCTTCTATCGAGCAGAAAAAAAGAAGTTGGAGAAAACAGTAATTGAGTAATCAAAATAAATCCCTCAAGTTGAGGGATTTATTTATTTGATTTTAAAATGGCCATCACCGCATTTACAATTCCAATCGCCAAAATAATCCAAGTAACATAACCCATTAAGAATTCACCGATAGTGTAGTTGGTAGCGCCGATTATTTGTAGCGAAGTAATTACTCCTAGTGTGTACCAACTGCCGGCTTGTATCCCTGGGCCAAAAGTACTAGGTACTAGATGAAAGGTCATTAATAAAGCGTTACTGTAAATGACTAACAAGACAATCAGTTCAGAGATAGAAACAGCTGATAAGTGAGCCAGTCCTACTTGTCCATACTCGACTGAAATAATAAAGGCAGTAGTAACCAAAATCGCAACCATGGCTACACGTAAAACCTTATACACTATTCCCATCATTCTTCTTTCAGTCGGGTCAATGCTACCGTCGGCAATAGCGGCAAAAAAATTAATAATCGCTAAAGTAGAAGCGCCAGTCCCGAGGGCAATGGAAAAAGTTTGGAGGATAATCACTAAATCAATAATAAATGTCATACTTAAATAGTATCAGATTTAGGACTTAAATTACGGCTACTCTGTGAATTTACATCCCTTTAAAAACCTTTATACTAAACAGCTATGAATCAATACAAGCACCTTTTCTTCGATATGGATCAAACCATTGCTCCCGCTCGACAACTAATACTGCCAGAGATGTTTGAACTTTTGAGTAAGCTCCCCCACAATATTATTATCGTGTCTGGCCAAGAAGTACATAAAATCAACTGGCAAAGTGATAATTTACCAAACTATACTTTAGGACAAAATGGTAATCATGCTACCGATGTTGAAAATAATGAACTTTGGAATATACCCTTAGATGAAAGTCACAAAGAAGAAATCCTAAATCATATAAATTCTATTCTAAATATTTTAGATGAAGAGCCAAATCAAGACTGGAACCCGATTGAAGATAGAGGCGCTCAGATAACTTTTAGTCCAGTCGGAAATACTGCTCCGTCTGAAATTAAAAATGTTTATGATCCAGATAGAAAGAAGCGTGAAGCACTAATTGAAAAAGTCCCATTTAAATCCGATGAATTGGTTGTAAAATTCGGTGGTTCAACTAGTTTTGATTATATTCATAAGGACAGACATAAGGGCACTAATGTCCAAAAACTAATCGATTTAATGGGTTGGGATAAGAATGAGTGTATTTATTTTGGTGACGGACTATTCCCTGGCGGCAATGATGAATCAGTAATTGGTGTAATTGAAACAGTGCCAGTCAAAGATCATTTAGACACTTACGAAAAATTGAAGCAGATGTTTAATTAAAAAAAACAGCCCGTAGCGGCTGTTTTAAACATTTAATCAAAAGTTATTTATACCAAACTCCAATAGCGACCTTTAGTCAAAGTTAAAATAACAGTAGTTTTTACCGATTATAGATTTACACTAGGCCCTATTCAAGATTATTAATCCAACAAATACTTACTGTTTCATCAATTTTATTAGCAATGTAGGCACTGACTTCTCCAAGACCTCCGACCTCATCAATTAATCCTGCCTCTAGAGCTACAGATCCAAGATAGGTATTTCCATCAGCTAGCTTCAACACTTGATCTTTAGTGAGATTTCTATATTTAGCTACTGAATTAACAAAACCATCGTAGATAAAATCTACATCCGCTTGGAACATTTTTCGTTCTTCTTCAGTAAGTGGTCTGTCCTGACTACCAGCGTCTTTGCTAGGGCTACTTAATATGGGAGTATATTTTATTCCTTCCTTTTGATTATGTTCAGAATAATCATATAAAGGACTGATTACTCCAATTGAACCCACAGATCCATATGGATGAACAAAGATTCGGTCGGCGGAAAGAATTGCTAGATAAGCAGCTGAGGCCCCCATGTTACGCACATGAGCCACTACTGGAATTTCTTGTTCTTCAAGTAAGTTAAGAATTTCGTCCCCAGCAACCACCGATCCACCACCTGAATCTACATCAACTAAAATTGCTTTAATATTTTCGTGCGATGCATAGTCCTCCAAGATCGAGCGGATACTATTACTTGAGGTAATAGTATATCCATCAAGATAAGTACCAATTTCACCATATAGTGAAATACCTAGTACATTACAGCCTTCCTCGGCTATATAATCGTAATCTTCTTCGTATTCTGTTTCCTGTGCGAGTGCGATTGTAGCATTAACTACATCATTTCCGTAGAGTGTGATGATGGTAAATAAGGTTACAATGGACGTGATAAATTTTAAGCGCCGAGTATTCTTGGCACGACGTTCATTAAGTGCGGATAAATAAATATTTGGCGCAGGGTTAAAATTTAATTTCATATGCAACAATTATAGCTCAATCCACGTTGCATCCCCACTGCATACTATCCCCACCAACAATTAATTTACTTATATCCCCACATTAACTTCGTTTATGTGGACTCTAGCGGACTTGAACCGCTCGCCTCTTCCATGCCATGGAAGCGCTCT
>CAZWXM010000066.1:0-3190 GCA_964637855.1 uncultured Candidatus Saccharibacteria bacterium
CCAATATGGTATAAAAGAAGCTTAGTTTATAAAGGTATGTCAGAAAAACAAAAATCATCAAATCAATCAGAAGTATTCTTACGTTGGTTTCGAGTCATAGTGGTAATAAGTATTATTGGTTGGTTAGGTTTTACCGTTTACCAAAATACAACGGTAGAGGGGGCTAAAAATCCTTTCAAACTCGGTTTAGATTTGGCGGGAGGTTCACATCTAGTTTATGAAGCTGATACAACCGGGGTTGATTCACTTGAAGTACCACAACTCATGGGTGTACTTAGGGAAGTAATTGAGCGACGCATCAATATTTTTGGTGTTTCAGAACCAATTGTTCAAGTAGAAAGTAGTAGTTTTGTGACTGATACTCCAATTCAAAGATTAGTTGTCGAATTACCGGGGGTGACTGATGTGAAAGAAGCCGTCGCAGAAATCGGCCGGACTCCTTTACTCGAGTTTAAGCTTTACAGTGCCGAAATGGCGGCGCAACAAGAAGCTTTGAAAAGTCTAGATTCGTTAACAGAGTCAGCTAGTAGTTCGGGAGCGGTGATTGGAAATATAAAAGTTAATGGTGAAGTGGTAACAGAACAAGAGCCATTTGAGGATACAGGATTAACTGGACGTTACTTACAAAGTGCTAGCTTAGAGTTTGCTGGTGGCACTGGTGGACAACTTGCTAACGAACCTTTAGTTGCGGTTAAGTTTACTGATGAGGGTAGTCAATTATTTGCGGACATAACTCGCAGTCATGTGGGAGAACGACTAGGTATTTTCCTGGATGGAGAATTAATCTCTGCTCCAGTTATTAATGAAGCTATTACTGGTGGAACTGCCGTTATCTCAGGTGGCTTTTCTCCAGAAGAAGCACGTTTGTTAGCGCAAAATTTAAGCTTTGGTGCCTTGCCAGTACCAATCAAATTGCAAAGTGTACAAACCATTGGGGCTACGCTCGGATCAGAAATGTTAGATGATGGTGTCAAAGCCGGACTGTTTGGATTGATTTTAATTATCTCCTTCATGGCGCTATGGTATCGATTGCCAGGTTTGATTGCCGGTTTTGCTTTAATTTCATACGTCATTATCATGTTTGCCATCTTTCAAATGGTACCAGTCACGCTTACGGCCGCTGGTTTAGCGGGATTCGTTTTATCTTTAGGTATGGCGGTTGATGCAAACGTATTGGTGTTTGAACGTTTCAAAGAAGAATTTCGTGGAGGCAAGGGTAGTCGCTTGGCGGCTGAAGAAGGTTTTAGTCGAGCGTGGACCGCGATTCGTGATGGTAACGTGACCGGACTGATTTCAGCGATTATTCTTTTCTGGTTTGGGACAGCAATGATTAAAGGTTTTGCTCTAGTTTTAGGTATTGGTATTATTATTTCAATGCTTTCAGCCTTAGTCTTAACTCGTACTTTCCTGATAGCCTTCCCAGATGTAAAAAAAGTAGATGGTGGAGTGTGGGTGTTTTTATTCGGAACTGGTTTCAAAAAATAATTTATGTTTGTTGTTAAATATAAGAAGTTGTTGCTCTGGCTAACTCTGGTAATTGTATCAGCCGCCTTTGCGGTTATTTTTGCTTTTGGTTTGCGTCCAGGAATTGATTTTGTCGGGGGAACGTTGATAGAGGTTAATTACACAACTGCTCCGGAAAAGTCGGCGGTTACAGAAGCTATTTCATTACTTGAAATTGGTGAACCATTAGTTCGGCAATCTGATAGCGATGCCGGTCAAGGGTATTTGATTAATGTTAGAGATCTATCTATCGAAGAGCAAAGTAAAGTTGAGACAAGCTTAACTACCTTGGGTGAAGGCGGGAATATCACACGTTATACTTCAATCGGACCAGTTATTGGAGCTGAGTTGCAAGATAAAGCCACTTGGGCGATTGGTTTAGTATTACTTATAACGGTTATTTACGTGGCTTTCGCTTTTGCTGGAATTGGTAAACCGGTCAGTTCTTGGGTCTATGGTTTTGTAACAATTTTAATTTTAGGACACGATGTCCTGATTCCTTTTGCGGCGATGAGTTTGCTAGGTCACTTCGTTGGAGCGGAAGTCGACATTCTCTTTATGACCGCCATTTTGACCATTTTGGGTTATTCAGTCAACGACACGATTGTTATTTTTGACCGAGTACGAGAAAAATTAATCCAGAACCGTACCGAGCATCGGACCAAAAAAGTTGAACTAGGAGGGATTGCTCGTGAGGAAGTAAGCTACACGCTTAATAAACCATTTGAAGAATTGGTAGGTATGGCGGTGTCAGAAACTATGGTGCGTTCTATTAACACTTCTCTAACAGTACTGCTGGCTTTGTTAGCTCTTTATTTCTTAGGTGGAGTCATTACTCAAACTTTCGTATTGATTTTGATTGTGGGAGTGATTGCTGGTGCGTATTCTTCAATCTTTATTGCGAGTCCAATTTTGATTACTTACGCTGAGTATTTAGCTAAGAAAGGTAAATAATTTTTACTTTATCTAACTTACTTATGCTGATTGGAATTACGGGAACATTAGGGGCAGGTAAGGGCAGTGTAGTTGACTATCTAGTACGAACCAAAGGTTTTAGGCATGTTTCGGCCCGATCAATTTGGGCTAAAGAGCTTGAAGCTAGAAATATAATTGTTAATCGAAATAACATGGTAACTCTAGCTAACCAACTTAGAGCCGAGCATGGAGCAGATTATTTTATGCGCTTAGCTTTAGAAACAGTACTAGATAAAACTGAAAAAGTAGTGATTGAATCGGTACGTACCGTAGCCGAGGCCGAGTTGTTAAAAGCCAGAAAAGGCTATTTGTTAGCGGTGAATGCTGATATCGCTTTACGTTACAAGCGAATTGGTGGACGAGGTTCTGTCTTGGATAATGTTACTTTTGAAGAATTTATTCAACAGGAACAAAATGAAATGATGAATGAAGATCCGAATAAACAAAATATTGCCAAAGTAATTGATTTAGCTGATTATAAAATCATCAATAATGGCACTTTAGAAGAGTTAGAATTTGAAATAAATTTATTTCTGGCTTCAATTCGAAAGCTGAGTATTTAAATTAAAAAAGGGCCGGTCGCAAAGCGACCGGCCCTTTTGTTTACACTAGGAAATTTTAGTCCCGACAAACTCCTCACCCGCCAAGTATTTCTTCAAATCAGCTGGGCGTGAACCATTTATAATAGCGACTTCAATATTTTTTTCCTGCG
>CAZWXM010000067.1:0-3127 GCA_964637855.1 uncultured Candidatus Saccharibacteria bacterium
TTCATTTAAAACTTCTACCGAGTCGTTCTCCCGGCCGTGTAATTTAGACATAAAATTTTTGTATGTATATCAGACATATTAATAATGTAGCGTATCAGGCTACTTAGTCATGTTAGCACGATTAGAAAAAATGAAAACCAGCCCTAATAAATTTTATTTTATGACTACTTTGGTTTGAGTTTGGCCAACATCATTACTGACGATAAACGTCACCCGACCCAAAACTTGTCCCCGTCCTGTCTCCACACTACAGCGCCAAGTGCCAGCAAAGAAATTCTGCAAATTGGTATAGCCACGATAACCGCCTTTATTTAAACCAGAAATTTCATACCCTAACCGAAAGTGCTCTTGCCAGTCTCCATCAGCATTTTTATATTCCCACCGATGATAAATTTTGGTCGAAAGTTTGGTTGGGGCATAAACCCGAGCAAAACAAGCAATCATATCGTGAGTTGGATGAATAATTGGTTTCATTAGCGGAATATTTCGATACCAAGGTTGTACTTCTACTTCCACCCGATAATTATTATCGGCAGTACGAGTAACCGACTGAACAATTTCAAGTTCCGTTAGAGAGAGCGGAATCGGTGGAATTGTATTTGTGAAATACAAAACGTTAAAACCAATGTAAATTGCGCCAATCGTCGCAATTACTCGCTGCACATTGGCCACTAAAAAATTTGGTACGATTTTAAATAAAGTTTGAATTACAAAAGTAATAATTCCTAAAGCAATCCAGCCGCTCAAGATAAAAATGGCGTCACCCATCTTGCCAGTTAAAACTGGCACCACTAGAACTACATATGAATACAACCCAATAAAATACAATGCCACATGATAAATCAAACGATCAGAACGCTTACTGAGCATTTCATTACCAAAAATAATTCCCACAATCACAATCAAAAATGGTGCGCTCGCCAACCAATCACCGCTCCGACCATAGAAAATCAACATTCCCGACAGGAGACCACCAAAAGAATATTGCATCGTAATTGGCGCATATTTTTTGAACCACCTGGCCAAAAAGGCCGGGCCTCGTTCGGCTACTCCCACGTAAAATAAAATAATTGAGACACTCGCTAGTACGACATAAAAAAGAAGAACTAGATTATCCATTAAGCTGTCGACTTGATTGAGGAGAATCGTATCGGTAACAAAACCTAATACAAAAGCAATCGATAGCCAATGTTTCTTAACGTGAGAAAGAAAATTTATCATGATTTAATAACGTTCTTAAATCATAACAAATAAAATGCCACAAGCTAAAGCTTGTGGCAAAAATATCTATCTAAATTAATTGCTGGTGTAAAAGTAATCATAAGCTTCTCGAGCATCTTTTACTAAATAATCCTCGACTGAGGTGTGAGCAAAAAATGGATTAGCTAGTCTTTCCTTTCCACCCTCGGTTATCGAGCCATGCCATAACGGTTGCACTTTACCTTTAGTTACCCAAAGAATTTTAACTCCAAAAAAAGCTACTGCTTTGCCTTCAGGAATGAACAAAGTTTTTCCGACAGGATCATCAACGTCTTGATAAGAAACTAAACTACCGCCAGTATCACCAAAATGAACAGTAACGAGATTTTTATCAATATGCTTTTTAGCCCCTTTTTGTTCAAGCGCTTCAGGATAGTAAAGTCCACGCAAAATTGTAATCGAATATGGGATTGATTCTTTAGTTGTTCGATAATAATTATCTAACAAACTAGATTTGCAGAATTTAATTCCTAAAACCTTAATCAGGTTAGCGGAAATTTCTCCCCCCACCGCATAAAGTTTTTTATTCAACCGCAAAAATTCCTCGTCTTCTTTCGTAAGTATCACTGCCTTGGCTTGGATTTGTTGCCTCAAAAAATGACTATCGTGGAAAGAATATTTCAAATCTTTACCCACGCGCGGTAAAACCAAACCTGCTTCAGTTTCTTCTTCACCTGGCATCAAGTACACCCAATTTTTTATATCACCAAGACTTAATCTCCTTTCAATAAAAGCTTTAATTGATTTTCGATGAGTTACTAAAAACGGCAAATTTACATCCAAAAAGGTGTAACCATTTTTAATTATTTCCTCGACCGCTACTACATAGTTTGCATGAACAATAGACATTTAAAAGTCCTCCTCAAAAAATTTATCTAGGTTGAGATTACGATAATTAAACTACTTTGTAAACAAAACGGCCGGCAGCGCAAGCGCTGCCGGCCGGTTGTTTAATTTCTTAAGTGGGAGTTTATTTAGTAACTGGATACCCTAGCTCGCTCAATCGCTCATTGGCTTTTCTGATTTTTCGGCCATACCATAAGTTACCAATTCCTTTAATACCATAAGCACCAGCCAGTACAACTCCTGTCGCAAGACCAAACATCATAAGAGCTGGCCCAATAGTTAGACCTGCACCTATTGCTCCAACTCCTACAGTCCCAACAAGAGGACCGCCTATAGCGGCGGCTTTAATAAAATCATCCTTTAACGAAATAGCGCTATTCAGGTTTTCTCTTCCACTCATTTGTTTATCTAAATCACCCATTGCTTTGACCACGGGGTGATTCTGTAACCTTGAAATATTATCCATCTGCCAATAACGAGTTTTCACTGATTCTGATGAATTCATTATTTCCTTAATTAGTTCATCTGGAGTTTGCTTGACGTTTTTTTCTACAGCTTCTTCACTCTTACTAGGGCTAAATTCAAGCAACTCGTCTATTTCTTGTTCTGAATAAGTCCGGTTTTTTTCATTAACCTCTTCTAGTGTATTTGTATTTTCTGATGATTCCATCTTTGGTTCACCTAAAACAGGTTCTTCCATTGAATCTATTTCTTCTTCCAAGTTCTCAGGAATTTCTTCTGACTCAATAACAGTTTCCTCTCTTGGCTCCACATCATACATACCATTAGGCAGTGGTTCGAGCTCGAGTTCAGCGGTTGCCTCTGAAACAGCTTCGCCTTCCGCCGACTCTTCATCCACTAAAGCTAATTCGATTTCTTGTCCATCGACTTCTACTTTTCCAGTCCAGGTATTTGGATCAAATTTTTCTACCATACTAAATTGATTAATTCTTATCTAAATTATAACCTAAAACACTTCTGGAATTGGGAAAGCTTCACAGAGCTTTATCACCTCGGCCTT
>CAZWXM010000068.1:0-3075 GCA_964637855.1 uncultured Candidatus Saccharibacteria bacterium
CGAGGTAGTTGGCCGCCATTTAAGCGCTTTAGTTTGACTGATGTGGTTTCAATTACTAATTCCGGACGTAGTTATGAAGCCAGGGCTAGTAAAGGAATTAAACCAGCATTACTTTACTTTAAAGTAATGAGAAATTTAGCCAAAGCTCATAATTTAGCTTATCGCGAAATAAAGAAGGTTTCACCGACGACTGAAGTTAGTTTGGTTAAACATACGATAGTTTTTGATGCTAACTGGAATCCTCTAAATAAAATTAAGGCCGCAGTCGCTAATTATTTTTGGACAACTAAGTTTATGAATCGTACATACAAATGTTGCGATTCAATTGGTTTGAATTATTATTTTTACACCCAGTTTGGTGATAAAAGAATTTGGAAGAAAACTGACATGGATTGGAATTTTGCTCCCGAAAAAATCTACCAGGCATTGATGATGTTAAATAAATATAAACGGCCCTTATTTGTGTCGGAAGCAGGACTAGCTGATTATGATGATTCAGATCGAGCTGAATATATTCAAAAACAAGTTGAAGCTACTTGGCAAGCAATTCAAGACGGAGTCGATGTTCGTGGCCATATGTATTGGTCATTGTTAGACAATTATGAGTGGGCGCTCGGTTTTGAAAAGCGATTTGGGCTAGTAGAAATTAATTATGATACGCTCGAGCGTAAAATTAGACCGTCGGCTTACGTGTATAAAGAAATCTGTGAACAGAATGCTGTAGTAGAATAAGGATAATGTCTTGGATACTACTAGCAACGGCTGGGCAATTTATAAATGCGATAGTGGCAATTTTTGATAAGTATATCGTGACTGACGATAATGCTTTGCCACGCCCTTTTGTGTATGCTTTTTATTCTTGTTTGTTTACGGGTTTCTGGGTAGTTATTTATTTGGCGGGATTTATTCCAGGCTTGAGTAATCTCGGTTTCCCATCAATGAATAATGTGATGTCACCTAGTATCCAAGTAGTAGCTATGTCATTTTTGGCGGCGTATACATTTTTTATGGCCTTAGTGTCAATGTATGATGCACTAAGGTCGGCTGATGCTACTAATACTGTTCCAATTATTGGAACGGTTTCAGCGTTATCTTCTTTTGGCTTGAGTTATTTATTCTTTGGTATTGAGTTGCATCACAATTTTATTATTGGTGTAGTTTTACTATCGGTTGGAACCCTACTAGTGGCCCAAACAATTCCTAAGCGAAATGTTTTAATTCAAGTTTTTCATAGCGGTTTATTTTTTGCTTTGCATTACATAACCATGAAAGCATTATTTCAAGAAACCAGTTTTGATGATGGTTTCTTCTGGTCTCGGGTTGGCTTTGTTTTATTTACCTTATCACTACTTTTAGTGCCAGCTTACTATGACAAGGTTAAGAAACAAACCGAAGGAACCTCAAGAAAGACGGGAATAATTGTTATTGTGGCTAAAGCCTTAGCTGGTATTTCAGCTTTTATGCTCTTAAAAGCGACTCATTTAGGTGATGTCTCGGTCGTTCAAGCACTGGACGGGTTACGTTATGTTTTCATACTCTTGATTAGTGTTGTTTTTGCTCAGTGGCTACCAGAGTCAGCTACAGATAGGGATAACCGTCCTGGAGTCTGGTTTAGAAGAATGCTTTACGTGGTCATCATTTTAATTGGTTATGTGGTTCTCTTTGTTTAGTTATATAAAAAGTAGAAGGTGGTTATTAACCTTTATATACATAATTTTTGCTGTGCTTTTAGTCAGTGCTTTCGCTATTTTACTTTTGGCTCAAAAGCCAACTCCAGAAAAAATCACGTATGGTATGTCTTTTAATACCATGTACGCTCGAGAGTTAGGTTTGGACTGGAAGGACACTTATGACGCTATTTTGGATGACTTAGGCGTTAGAGAGCTAAGATTGGCAGCTCATTGGCCGATGATTGAACCAGTTCCCAATGTCTATAATTTTGTGGAATTAGACTATCAAATTAAAAGGGCTGAAGAGGTTGGCGCCAAAGTTATTTTGGCGGTAGGACGAAGATTACCACGTTGGCCAGAGTGTCATGTACCTGATTGGTCCAAGGATTTAGCTATTACTGACAAACATATCGCACAGATTGATTATATGACTCAAGTAATTAATCGCTATAAGAATAGTCCAGCCGTAGTAATGTGGCAGCTTGAGAACGAACCTTTTCTAAAAGTTTTTGCTTACGAACATTGCGGTGATTTGGATTTAGATTTTTTAGCTAAGGAAAAATCTTTAATTAAAGAATTGGATCCTAGTCGTCAGATTTTGGTTACTGATAGCGGAAATTTAGGCACTTGGGCTGGGGCGTATTCACGAGGCGATGTATTTGGTACTAGTGTTTATGTACATTTTTGGAATCCTGATTTGGGACAATTTAGAACGGTGTTGCCACCCTGGGCTTATATTGTTAAAGATAATTTAATGGGAGCAATTTACGGCGATAAGCCGACTATGTTGATAGAGTTGTCGGCTGAGCCCTGGCTAATCGAACCAATCTCTGAAGTTCCAGTTGAAATTCAATTTACGAGAATGAATTTAGAAAAATTTGAAGACATTTTGAAGTATGCCGAGGGCACTAAATTTGATAAACAGTATTTGTGGGGCGCTGAGTGGTGGTATTGGCTTAAATTAAATAATCACCCTGAAATGTGGGAGCGCGGTAAAAGATTATACAATCAAACTAATGAATAGACTGACTGTATACAATTCCTTACTTAATTTTTAAATTAACATATAATGGAAATAACATGAGTTTTCTAAGATTCACTTTTTCATTTTTATTTGTGAGAAATTGGCATAGTGGAGAAATGGAGTTGTCTCGCCCAAGATTAGCTTTGTTTTGTGCCTGTATATTTTTAGTTATGCTAGCTTTAACTATAATTTCAATCTTACAAGCTCCCGTTGAGTATGTAGCACCATGAAGAAGTTTATAATAATTGCCTTCAGTTTATTGATTATTGCCTTAGTTCTATCCGTCTTAGTTTTTTGGTTTGTAACTACTAATTATCAAATTATTGGTTAGATAATTACATAAAATAAGCATTGCACAGCCTAAAAAACCACGTATACTAA
>CAZWXM010000069.1:0-1168 GCA_964637855.1 uncultured Candidatus Saccharibacteria bacterium
TTGGCAATTGAGCCTCCAATACTACAAATATCTTTTGAAGAAGGATAGGGTGGTAGGTAAGCATCATGTGCTTTTAATTTCTTTTCAATATCGCGCCACATTGCTCCGGGTTCAGTAGTGAAGGTGATGAGATTTTTCTTGGTGGTAACATCGCCAATCTTATCGAGATGAGCGCACATATCGATAACGATTGAATCAGTTAGAGAACCACCACTAAGACCAGTGCCAGCAGCGCGGGGAGTTAGGGAGAGAGATTCAAATCGGTCTGTTTCAATTGAGATAACCTTGGCGGCGATTTCTACGTCGCGACGGTTTTTGGGTTGAATCACCACTTGTGGTCGGATACTGAAAATACTCTCGTCAGTACTGTAGGCATCTAGTAGTTGCTTCTTAGTGGAGATACCACCACGAAAACCAGCTTCGCGCAGAATTTTTTCAATCAATAAGTGACCTAGCGGATTACGCTTGATGGTTAGAGTGGGCTTTATTTTTTTGGCAATATTGATAGCAATCGTGGTATCGCTTTTTTTCTTAGCCGGAGATTTTTTGACAAGTTTTTTTGCCGTCACTTTTTTAACAGTGATGTTATTTTTTATTACCACCTTAGTAGTCGCCCCAGAACTAGACATGTTTTTATTATACACGTCAGATTAATTTCAGGATAATGTTTTTCACAACTTTTTAAAACGGCTCGACTAATAAAATTAGTCGAGCCGTAGAAATAGGAATGAATTAAGCGTAGGTGTTTAACTTACCGAAAAGCTGCCATTGGTCAGAAATTATTACTTTAAATTTTCCGTTAGCAATTTCTTGCGATATTTCAGTTTTAAGATTGGTTTGAAGATACTTATCTAAATTATCGTAAAGGTTACATAGTGTGTCCCATTCATTTCTAGGGATGGGTCTATCACCCTTATCGATTTCATACATTCTCTGTCTGAGGATTCCTTTAAAGTTATATAAATGTTGGGCCCAGGTTGGTACCGTGCCAAAATTTATGGTGTTTTTGAAGCTTTCAAGGCTATAAGGAAGCAGTTGCTCTGGTGGAGCGGCTGTTTGTACTCGCGCGAAATTTATGATTTCATCCAGCGTGCTGGTTTTGAGTTCCGTAAGGTCCATCTTAATTCTCCTGTGGGTTGAAAAAAACAATGCGGCTCGTATTATATGC
>CAZWXM010000069.1:1268-2952 GCA_964637855.1 uncultured Candidatus Saccharibacteria bacterium
ATATGACACAAGAGAGGGCGCTAGATATTCTGAAAACCGGAGCTAATATTTTTTTGACGGGAGAACCTGGAGCAGGTAAGACTTATGTAATCAATCAGTACGTGGCTTGGCTTGAAGCAGCTGGTTTAAATGTAGCGGTGACAGCTTCGACCGGTATCGCTGCTACTCATATAAATGGTATGACCATTCATTCCTGGAGTGGAGTCGGGATTAAAGATTTTTTGACTCCGTTTGATTTGGAACAAATTTCTACCAAAGAAAAAATTGTTAAGCGCGCTAAGTCAGCTCACGTTTTAGTGATTGATGAAATCTCGATGTTGGATGGAAAGGTGCTAGATATGGTGGATCAAGTTTTGCGCACGGTTCGTCATAGTGATGAAGCGTTTGGTGGTATCCAAGTGGTTTGCATTGGAGATTTTTTTCAGTTACCACCCGTCACAAGAAATGGCGACATGATGCGTTACGCTTTTGAGAGTAATGCTTGGTTGAAAATGAAGCCGCTGGTTTGTTATATCACTGAGCAGTATCGACAGGAGGATGAAACTTTACTGGGCCTACTTAGCTCTATCCGAAAAAATGAAATTGAAGAAGAACATTACACTCTGCTCAATGAACAAACCGAGATAGCCTTTGAACAAATTGAACCAACCAGACTCTTCACTCACAATGTTGATGTTGATGCGGTAAATAGTCAGAAGCTAGCTGGCTTACCAGGCTCGGCCAAGAAGTTTCAGATGGCCGGCAAAGGTAAGAAGCCTTTGATTGAAGGTTTGGTTAAAAACTGTTTGTCACCAGAAATGTTAGAGCTTAAAGAAGACGCAATGGTGATGTGTACCAAAAATAATTTTGAGGCGGGTTATGTAAACGGCACGCTGGGACGAGTGATAAAATTTTCGGAAGGCTACCCAGTTATTGAGACAGCGGATGGGCGAGAATTAGTTATTAAACCAACTACTTGGGAAGTGGCCGAGGACGGTAAGATACTGGCTTCGATTGAACAGCTACCTCTGCGTTTAGCTTGGGCAATAACCATTCATAAAAGTCAGGGGATGTCGCTTGATGCAGCCGAGATAGATTTATCTAAAGCATTCGTTTATGGTCAGGGTTATGTTGCTCTATCACGAGTGCGTTCACTCGATGGTCTTAAGGTCTTAGGGATGCATCCTAATGCGCTTCAAGTTGACCCAAAGATTGTTATGCAGGACGTGAAGTTTCATAAAGATTCAGCCATTGCTGAAGATGCTTTTATAGCGATGGAAGAGGCTGAGGTTTTGGAAATGCATGAACGTTTTGTGGTCGCGCATGGTGGCAAATTACCGAGTGATGATGAAGTTGGATTAGTGCGAAAAAACGCTAGTACCAGAATCCATGCTGAAAGCACTTATGCTCTGACTAAAGATTTACTACTGGAAGGTCGAGGAATTAAAGATATGGCGGAAGTTCGGGGAGTGACCGATACCACGATTTGGACGCACATTGAGAAGTTGGTTGATGATAAAGAAGTAACCGCTGAAGATATAAAACAGCTAGAGCCAACTGATATAGATTGGAAACAGGCGCGGAAGATTTTGGATAAGGCGATGTATAAAAATGGAATTGAAAAGTTGAAGCCACTTTATGAAGCGGCTAACGAAGACTATGATTACACTTTAATCCGCTTGGCAAGGATGCAGTTTAAACTGGA
>CAZWXM010000070.1:0-2859 GCA_964637855.1 uncultured Candidatus Saccharibacteria bacterium
ACCTAACTTCATTAATGATTTTGAAGCGGCAAGAGGAATTTCCACATATGGAACCAGTTGATATGCATGTCATTCGAGAGGGTGAGAGTTTTACGGTTGGAAAAACTAAAATTAAGACTTTCCCAGTTACTCACTCTATTCCTGATGCTATGGGTCTTGAGATTGAAACTAAATATGGAGATATTGTTGTCACTGGAGACATCAAGCTAGTTCACGAAGATGGAAAAGTAGTGGTTGAGGAACGTTCATCATGGGAAAAAGTTGGTCTAAACAACAACCTAGCTCTGCTTTGCGACTCAACTAATGCTGACCGTGCAGGTTTTTCTGCTTCTGAAGCAAAGGTATTTGAAACCCTTGAAACTATTATTAAGAATTCAACCGGAAGATTAATCATCGGTACTTTTGCTTCTCAATTTGACCGCCTAATCAGCGTGATTAAGGTTTGTGAAGAGACTGGTAAGAAAGTAGTAATGGAAGGTAGAAGTATCAAAACTAATATTGATATTGCTATCGCTGCAAAACTAGTTGAAATTAAGCCGCAAACTTTCATTAATGCTGGAGATATAAATGACTACCCAGCCGATAGAGTCGTGATTCTATCAACAGGAGCCCAAGGTGAGGAATTCGCTGCCCTAATGCGAATGGCTACCGATAAACACAAGTTTATTATCCTTAATGAACGTGACACGATTGTGCTTTCATCTTCAGTTATTCCTGGAAATGAAATCGCGGTACAAAAGCTAAAGGATAATATTTATCGCAAAAACGTTAAGGTGATAAATTACCAAGGTTCTCATGTTCACTCATCAGGTCATGGTAACGCTGGAGAATTAGTTTGGGTGAACCAAACTGTAAAACCAAAATTCCTGATTCCAGTTCATGGTCATCACTACCACTTGAAGAATCACATGTACGCAGCCATTGAAAATGGTTTTCCAAAAGGAAATATTGTTGTGCCAGATAACGGTACTATTATCGACATTAAAAATGGTACCGACGTAACGGTTCTACCAATGAAGATTCCAACCGATATGATGTTGGTTGACGGCTCTACCGTTGGAACAAGGCAAGATGTAGTACTACGTGACCGTCTAAGCCTATCTGAGGCCGGAATGTTCGTAATCATTGCTACAGTTAATTCAAAAACCGGTAAGCTCCGAAAATCCCCAGATATCATCTCACGTGGTTTTGTCTATCTACGTGAAAATCAGCAATTACTTTCTGAGGCGAGAGTTCTAATCAAGAAAACAGTAGAGAGACAAACTGAACACATGAATCCACTTGATTTGGAAATTGTTAAGGACGAATTGACTGATGTTATCAGTAGTTTCCTAATGCAAAAAACCCACAAGAATCCGATGGTAATTCCAGTCCTTATAGGTATTTAGGACTTTGCACTATTTATAAAACTAGTAAAAGCCGCCAGCTATGCCAGCGGCTTTTATTTTAGGTGTGGGCAGCTGTAAAAAATAAAATTTTTTACAGCTATAATTCTTTATATTATGCCTAAGGCACTTTCACACTCGCTAGTAAAACATCATGAACCAAAAAGACACTTAGTGCCTCTGTACGCTGCTACCCTATTGCTCGGTTTCCATACTTTTGTCGTTGCCTATATAAACTCTTCATTTCTAGAGCAATTTATTTCCGCTAGTAGCGTTGGAATGATTTATACCATTGGTTCAGCTCTCAGTATTATTATCTTCTTATTTATATCAAGGGTTTTGCACAAGGTTGGAAGTTATAATTTGACCGTTTTCTTACTGCTTTTAGACTTTTTAGCTGTTAGCGGAATGGCTTTTTCCAACACTATTAACGTGGTTGTTCCACTATTTTTAATTCACTTAATTTCCGTCCCGATTATATATTTTAATATTGATGTTTTTTTGGAGTCTCAAATTGGTAACAATGAAACTAGTACTGGTGGCAAGCGTGGACTACTTCTGATGTTAGCTAGCATCGTTGGTGCCGCCGCTCCTCTAACCAGTGCCCTTTTAATTTCCGAGGATAATGATTTAACTAACGCTTATGTTTTTAGTGCTGGTCTTTTAATTCCGATTGTAATGATTATGCTTGCCTTTTTTAAGGATTTTAGTGATCCTGAGTATGAGGAGATTGACGTCTTTAAAGCCTTGAGACAATTTTGGAGAAAAGTAAACATCAGATATGTATTCTTAGCCACTTTTACTCTCCAGATTTTTTTTATGGCCACCGTTGTCTACTTCCCGTTGTACCTCGTGACTGAGATAGGTCTTAATTGGTCAGAATTCGGTATAGTGATGTTTTTTGCTCAGTTGGCATATGTAATCTTTGAATATCCAATTGGCATCATAGCCGATAAGTATATTGGTGAAAAAGAGATGATGGGTTTTGGCTTTTTAATCCTCGCTATTTCAATTTCCTGGATGGCCTTTGTTAGCGTAGCCGATGTACTTATTTGGTCAATCATAATGTTCACGACTAGAGTCGGAGCAAGCCTGGTTGAAGCAACGACCGAGAGTTATTTCTTTAAACAAACCACCAACACTGATTCACAGATTATTAGTTTCTTCAGAATTACTCGTCCGCTAGCTATCATAGTCGGGACCTTAATTGGTAGTATTACCTTACTCTACCTACCATTTAACTTATTGTTTATAGTTTTAGCTTTCTTAATGATTCCGGCCCTCTTTTTTACCTTAAATATTGAAGATACAAAATAAAAATTCCCAAATGTTCAAAGAGCATGTTGGGAATTTTTTTTGAATTTACGACTTTTATCCTGTCGTAAATTCCTATAACTATTTTATTATTTTGCTCACTCGACTACTTCGTAATCTACTCGATGCGGGTCGCTTTTAGGCATTATTATCCAAGCAG
>CAZWXM010000071.1:0-2804 GCA_964637855.1 uncultured Candidatus Saccharibacteria bacterium
GGTTCCATATGTGGAAATTCCTCTTGCCGCTTCAAAATCATTAATGAAGTTAGGTATTGAGTATAGATTGGTGGATTACCAATTCTTTCCATTATAAAAGGAATACCACCAATGTGGTCTAGGTGACCGTGAGTCACTACCAAGGCTCGAATTTTATGTTTACGTTCCTCTAGGTACTGAGTGTTGGGAAGAATGTAATCAATACCTGGAGCCTTACTTTCTTCTGATACGAATTGAAAACCAGCATCAACTACAATGATGTCGTCTTTGGTTTCAATAATATTCATGTTCCGACCAATTTCCTCTACTCCAGACACAGTAATAATTCGAACTGTATCCTCATCCATTATTTCTGGAATGATAGGTAATTTTCGGTCAGTTACATCAAGCCGGTGAGCTAACGCTGGTGAAGTGTTAGAACGTCTTTGGTGTTGGTTGTTACGGCGGTTACGATTATTTTTTCGAGCTGGTTTAGAACCTGGTTTATTAGGGGTTCGTGGTCCAGAGTGCTGTGGTCGACCAGCTTGACCAGTATGGTTTGGTCGGTTGCCAGGCACGCCCGGATTAGCTCCTGGTCGTCTTCCGTAATGGTTGCGTCGCGGTCGATTAGGATTTCCTTGTGGGTTTCTATTCGGGCTAGTGTTTTCTGTTGTATTCATATTATTTATTTCGGTAATTTATTAAGTATTCAAATTGAAGCTCTACATATCCTCGTTTCGGAATAATGGCCATAAGGATTCACTTTCGGTATGCCACTCTGCTACGTTGCTAAATCTATCTGACGGTCTGCCAATATTATTTATTTTCGCCACCATAACTTTTTTATTCACTAAGTAGGTTAGGGTTGGTTGGAATAAAAAGACTGCGGGTTTCTCATCTTGTATTACTTGACTGGCTTGTCTTAGACTTTCAATTCTTTCGGTTTCTACTTGTTCAGTTCTGGCTGATTCAAGCAATTCATCAACATTTACGTTTGTGTACTGAGCTATATTTAGACCAGGATCGTCCTGTTGCGATGAGTGCCAAAATGGATACATATCGTATGAACGACTCATATCAAGCCCAAACAGCAAGGCTTCAAAATCTCTCGGTCTAATTACTGATTGGACTAAACCAGTCTGTTCAAATTGTTCAGTTAACACTTCTACTCCAACCGCTTGCCACTGCTTAGCTATTAAGTTAACTAAAGAGTCAAATAATGGAGCATTGCTAGTTCTAATTGTGATACTAAGAGTCACTAGCTCATTATTAATTTTTTTCTCCCATAAGCCCTTTTCGTTTTTAACCCATCCACCATCATTTAAAATCTTGATGGCATTATCAACTAGTGTACTGGTGCTAGTTTCTACGTTTTTGCTGTCTGCTAATTTTAGCTCAGGTTCAGAAAATTCGATAGGTCCGTAAATGGGGACACCATGACCAAGCAGGGTGCTATTGATAAGAGCGTCTCTGTCTATGGCAGCGGTCAAAGCTTCTCTGGCTGACAAATCTCGCAGAGCAGCATCACGGTTTTGATTAAAGAAAATACCAAAAGTTCGAGGAATCGGAACTTCTATTAATTGATATTTTTCGCTATCAATTTTATTTAGGTTGGCTGGTGAAAGGTAGGCGGTGGCGTCAACTTTATTTTCAGTCAAAGCTGTCATCAATAAGTCTTCATTCTGGTAAAAGGACAGCTCAATTTTATTTATTTTTGGGTCTATATCATTTTCACGATAAGCCGATAAAGTGTAATGATTTATTAAACCAGAAGTATCGCGACCAGCGTCGGTAATCTTAAAAGGACCAGAACCAATTGGTTCAGTATTAAGTTGACTAAAAGGCAGTTGTTCAATCGGTAGGCTACTCCAAGCGTGAGCAGGGATGATACCTAGAGTAAAGTTCTCTATAAAAGGTGCGTAAGCTTCCTCAAGCGTCACCATGAGCTCGTAGTCACTTAATTGCTCGACAGTTACGTCAGTCCAATTACCGCGCAGAGGGCTTTTTAAATCCGGATTTTGTATAAGTTGGATGGTATAAACCACATCCTTTGCGGTTAGGTTTTCTCCGTCATGAAATTTAACATCATTCTTTAAGACGATATCGTAAGTTAATCCATCCTCGGAAGTCGTGATTGATTCAGCTAGATCATTTACTAATGAGCCGTCCGTAGCGATTTTCATTAATCCGCTATAAACCAGAGCGGTAATGTCTTGGTCAACTCTGGTTATGGCTAGAGCGGGATTAACAAATCTTGGGGTACCAATAATACTTTCGGTAAAACTACCACCGGTAGTAGCCGTAACTTCAGAAAAATTACTATTAACGGAAATTAATAGCCAAATACCAGAAGCGATTACAATAAAAAATACTAAACGTAACAAAAGCCGATCACTACTTGGAGTAGACTCAATTTTACTTAGAAATTTTTCAAACCAACTTAAATCTGATTCAGATGAATTTTTCATACTGTATGAAGTTTAATAAGGATAACTACACTTTGCACTTAGAAACTAGCCACTCAAATGAGGGTAGCAAGGGTGTGTTTCAATTTTGCTAAATCTACACTAGAACGTTAAGAAACGTTGTGAGAACGAAAATAATAGCAATTCCAATTGAAAACTTGAACAAGAAAAGCTCAGCGCCACGACGCTTGTGAAAAGCTGAACTAAAGTTGTCTCCACCAAATGCTCCTCCCAAACTAGAACCTCGTTGTTGCAAAAGAATAGCCGTAACAAGTAGGATGGAGAGAATTATCTGGATATAAGGCAGTGCCGGAAGCACTGATGCGATAATATTCATGCCTTAGGAGAATAGCAGAAAGT
>CAZWXM010000072.1:0-2798 GCA_964637855.1 uncultured Candidatus Saccharibacteria bacterium
TATCATAACTGACTTCGGATCAGTCGTTCCAGGTTCGAGTCCTGGTAGGTGCACCACAGCAAAAACAAAAACCTGACATTTATGTCAGGTTTTTGTTTTTAAAAAGTGACTCGGGTCACTTTTGACTGTGGTGCAAGGCAGAGTTATACATTTTGCTCCTTTACTAGAGCAAAATGATGCGAGCCGAGGTCGAGAACACTTAGTAGATTTAGAACGCAGTGAATAAATATACTTAGTGATTCGTGACCACACTATGATTTACTCCCCCAATCACGTGACGTATACCAATTTGGTGTCCAGGTTACTATATTTTCTGGAGAAAACTTTGCTTCTAGAATTCTTAGTGTAATTATTTGGTTTTCAGTCAGTGGTACAGGGTGCCCACTGTGAGTGTCGTAGAAGTGTAGTTTAAGTTCAGGGGAACTACTTCTTCGCGATGGAGCGTAGTCCATTGGTGCATAGGTTCGGGTAATAATACCTTTTGATTTAGAGTCAAAAGTTAATTCTACTAATCTGGTGTCATTAATTGCGCCGATAAAATCGTTTATAATCATTACTTTATATTAATTAGTTGTGAATACTCTATCTTGACCCCGCTGTTTTACAGGTATAAGATGATTGTATTCAATTTAATAAATTGTAAGCAAAAATCCGCAGGCCTTCTAGCTAAGTGGATTTTTTGCTTTCTGTACTATTATACCATGTTTCTGATTCAGTCTATTCTAAGGAAAAACTTAGGATTATTAGTTAGGGTTTACATTTAATACCATTATCGTATAGTAGCGAAAGTTTCGTTCTATAAAATAAATTGGAGAATAATTATGACAAGTGCGCTTAACAAAGTTACGGTCGTAAGTCTGGCAGATTATAAAAATCTTAGTAGTACTGAGGATACAAGACCAAATCAAGGTATTTGCGTGTCAGGCCTATATAATTTATGTCCCGAGCAATTTAAGAGGCCAAATGAATGGTCTGAGTATGTAAAAATATTTATTTATATGCGTTCAAATTCTAGTGAGATTATTAATCAAATTAATAATTGGCCTTGGCGTTCAGATTTAAATGTGGATAGAGCTAAACTAAAACAACATTTTTTTGCTGTTTTAGGCGCTGAGGATGTTTTATTGCCTGAAAAATTGGCAGTGCTTGGTCATCTGTTATCACAAATGCTTAAAAAGTGTCCAGTATTGGAATGATAATTCTTATAAACTAATTCATCTTTAACACTAAATCACCCTCAAAAGGGTGATTTTATTTTACAGACGATATTTTCATAGTATAGTTAATTTAGATTTTGATATTTTACATAATTTTTATCTCGAGGAGGTTTTTATGAGCGTAGTCATGTCTGAAAATGTTACAAAAAATCCCTTTACTGGGGAATATTTAGAAAATGGGAAAATCAATCTAGTTAAGTTGTTGGCTGATTGTCCAGCAAGGTTTAACAAAATGACAAATAATTTTCGAACCTATGTAATCTTTTTTATAAGCTACAAAGGCCTCTCAACTAAGTGGAATTGGAAAACTAAAAATGAAAACCTTAAACTTGAACAGTTTTCAGTTCTTAATCAGATTCTTTTAGAGCTCAGGAAGTTCCCCTTTCGAAGTGATAACACTAAAAAAGCTGATATTTTATCTGTTACAGCCTGGATGTTATCTGCAATGTTGAGTAATTCACCAGCATTCATAGTAAGAGAGAAAGCCTAATATTTATTATTATGAAAAAAGACCGAATTTATTTCGGTCTTTTGTTTATAACTCAAATCGAACAATAATAAATAGTATATTATATACATCTAATATGGTACGAAATAAAGCCAAGTACGAACAAGCCACTAATTTGCGTAAGCGCGGCTTCACGCTCGAAGAAATTGCTAAGTATTGTGAGATATCTAAGTCCACCGCTTCCTTATGGTTGAAAGATAAGGCTTTTTCGACTCAAATCACTAAACAAAACATTAAAAGAGCTGGTATGGAGAACGCCAAGCGCCTACGCCTTATGGCCAAAACTCGAGGTATAGAAAGAAAGCGTCGTTACACCGATGCTGCCAACAGTGCCAAGGTTGAATTTGCACATTATAACCAGAAGCCCTTATTTATAATGGGATTAACCGCCTATTTAGCGGCTGGTGATCAAAGTGATGAGAATGTAATTAGATTAAGTCATACTTCCCCTGAATTACACCGATTATTTATTCAATTTGCAGGGCAATTTTTGGGAGTTCCGAAGGAGAGAATACATTTTTGGCTGCAATTATATCAAGGGGTTTCTGAAGAAAAGCTAATGAAAAGCTGGTCAAAAACAACCTCCATTCCCTACTCCCAATTTTATAAAAATCACTTTGTTAATAAGTTAAATAAAAAGCCATTGCACTCCGGCGTAGGAAATACTATAATCGGCAGCACCTACCATAAACAAAAGCTAAAAACTTGGGTCAAATTAGCTCAAAAGGCTTGGTAGGTAGAAGTTTAGATTGCGGCTTTGGTTAAGTGGTATAATGAGTCCTTGCCAAGGATTAGTCGGGAGTTCGATTCTCCCAAGCCGCACAAAAGCGTAAAGAAAAACCACCTCTTTTTGAGGTGGTTTTTCTTTAGCAAGCAAACTGCTTTGCTAGTATGCGCTTTTGTGAAGCGGAGCCATATTTATTCTCCTTCCTAGAAAATAAATAAGCGAGCTGGGGCAGCAAGTACTTACGAACTTGGTGAATTAGTAACTTGCGCCATACAAATTAAAAGCACTCAGTAACCTGAGGCACATTAAGGTTGTGGACAACCGTGTGCACAAGTGGATAAAGGAC
>CAZWXM010000073.1:0-2658 GCA_964637855.1 uncultured Candidatus Saccharibacteria bacterium
GGATAGGAGTAAGCGCTCCCAAAAAAGCCAGCGAGAAGGTACCCTGATTAAATTTTGTAACAATTTCATTAAAGGTGGTGACTGTTTCAGGTGAGAAATGGCTAAATAATTGCTCAGTAAACAGCGACGCAACGGCGTAAAGAAATATCCCCCCAATAATCGAAGTCAGGGTAGCCACCATAAAACCAGCCCAAGCTCTGCTTCGGTTTGCCACAATGTACGCCGCTATAAATGGATCAATTGGTCCAGGGAAGGCCACGGCCGAGTCGACAAAACTAATAACACCTAAAGACCAGAGTCCGTACTTGGAGCGGATTAGCTGTAACGCCTTATTAACAAGACCATTTACTTCCTTATGGTACTGCTCTTCAATATGATGAATTTTTTCATTAATCATTTTACTTTTGTCCCCGAGGGTAATGAGCTATCTGGAGAAAGCAAGGCAAACACTTCTTCGGTACCAGCGGCCAAAATCATCCCCTGACTTTCCAAACCACGAATTGTTCGTGGTTCGAGATTAGTTAAAAATGGACATTGCTTCCCTACCAAAACTTCTGGTTCAGAAAAATATTCTCTGATTCCTGAAACGATTTGTCTTGGCTCGGCTTCCCCAACATCAACTGTTAACTTCAATAATTTATCTGCTTCTGGCACTATTTCAGCCGACAGAATCGTACCGATTTTAATTTCCAATTTTGCAAAATCATCGTAATTTATCATATTTATTTTGACTTATTTTTTGTAATAAAACTATCTAAAATTAGAGCCGCGGCTGAAGCATCAAGCATACTGTTGCGCCCCTGCTCTTGCATCGCTTGCTGACTTGAATATTGTTCTGGTTCTAAATGGACAGGAATTCCAAGGGCTAAAGTGACATCCATCATAAATTCTTCTACCGCTGCGTGAATTTTATTTGGTTCACCATCATTATTTAGTGAGTGTCCAATGACGATTTCTTTCACCCCTCGCTCAGCTACCAACTTCTCTACATATTGTAAAAAGGAGCCGTCATTTGGCACCACAGCATGCGGAAAAGCCATCACTCCTCCATCGTCAGATAGAGCCACGCCAATCTTTTTTGAGCCAAAATCAATCCCCATTCTTTTCATGATTTCTAGCATAGCATGAAAATATAAATTTGCTGGTTGGGGTAAATTCAAAGAAAAGGCCAGACTCTTTAAAGAGTCTGGCCTTTTCTTTGTCTGTGCTCCCGATAGGAATCGAACCTATAGCACCGGTACCGCAAACCGATATTTTATCCATTAAACTACGGGAGCAAGTGAGTGATTATATACAAGCTCGCTTGTATATATGCCGCGAACGCAGCTCCCGAAAGAAGTTCCGGAATGAAATGAAGGAAGCTTCTTACAGGAGCAAGTGATCTTACTACTGATATTTTATTTTTAAATTGCAGCTCCCGGCCTTCGAGGCGTCAGCCGAGAAGACAGTGGAGCAAACGAGTGCATCTCACATTGATATTTAATCAACGCGACCATACTACCCTAAAATCCAAATAATTCCAGTATCTTAATTAGAAGTGGTTCCTCTAAGTGCTCTTCCAGTAATTTTTCTTTTAAGATAGATTCAATATCATCAATGTGATCAGTCGGGATTGGCATCACTAATAAAGGCATGATTTTATGTGAAGACTTAATCAGCAATTGTGGACCCCGATGATCATCCTCATCAATATGATAGCTAACCAGTGTTGAAAAAGGATAAAGTCTATCGTCGATTTTTATTCCTCTAACTGTTACGGCAAAAGGTATGATGGAAGGTTTTTTGGCACCCGACACTCCTAAAGCTCCTCCCGCTAACCCGAGCAGAAGAGCAAACAAAGTATCATCAAATAATACCGCTACGATAACAATCGCAATAACTATTATCGCTAGAGCGAAAAACCAATCGTTTCCCTTTTCGACATGATGGTGCTCTGGGGCTTCCCAGGTAATACTTCGTGGTTTTGGTTCCATTTAGAAAAATTGTACCATATTAAATAAGAGTGTCGGTGTACAATTCACTGCTATTCTGTTATCATCGGAGCCAACTGAATAAATATTGGAGAGATGGCTGAGTGGTTGAAGGCGGCGGTCTTGAAAACCGTTAAGGGTGAAAGCTCTTCGAGGGTTCGAATCCCTCTCTCTCCGCCAAATGTAAAAACGCCTGGTTAGGCGTTTTTATTATTCTATTTAAGTACTATTTTTAATCTCGAATTAAATAGCTATTGCTTTTTTGATATTGCATGATATAAATGGCCTAGATTCATTTTAAACTAAACCCTTATTTAGGAGACCATCATGAAAAATCCCACCGGATTTAAAAGTACTTTAGTTATTTCTCTTTTTACAATAATTTTTCTTTCTGGTTGCATGGGACCAATGGCTGCACTAGGCATT
Organism: uncultured Candidatus Saccharibacteria bacterium; assembly: GCA_964637855.1. Classification (GTDB taxonomy): domain Bacteria; phylum Patescibacteriota; class Minisyncoccia; order Phycocordibacterales; family UBA918; genus OLB19. Next base: position 2,397 of record CAZWXM010000073.1, read on the forward strand.
GCTTCGCTCGAGCAAAAAAAAGCTGCTGGATGTGAGACTTTAGAAAAAGACTTGCGTGCAAATAAAAAGAACAAAGAAGTTGATATAAAATGGGGTATGATAAATAAAGGCTGCAAGGATTACTATCAAACTCAAGCGCAATATAAATAAATAAAACCGGTCAAGCAATTGACCGGTTATTTTTATATTAGTTGATAGTGATAAGCTAAAAATAATAGCCGTCTTCATAAATGAAGACGGCTATTTCTTACAAACTAGCTAG
>CAZWXM010000074.1:0-2646 GCA_964637855.1 uncultured Candidatus Saccharibacteria bacterium
AAAGGCACTAGCAATAATTCCTCTTCGGTTAGTGCGATTGATTTTTCAGTTTCGACTTCAGTCTCAGTGACCGGTTTTTTATTATCCTCTATAGTTACTTCATCTAAGAACACTTCTTCAGCCGCAACAGGCTCTTCACTTACTATTTGAACATCATCAATTAACTCAAGAGGAGTTTTGGCAGGCTCAACCCTAAATGAATTTTCCTCATCAGCCGTCGTAATCTGATTACTAGTAGATTCAGCATCTACATACGCCTGACTAGAAGCACTGTAGACTACGCTAGCAACAACTATCGCTAATACAATTATAAAAGTAGGAACGTGTTTCAAAACAGAATTATTCTACTATAGATTTACTCTTGCCAAAGTATTACTTTTGTTGTGTGTTATTTTAAGCTTAATTTAGTCTCTAACTATCACCTTGGTTCCCAGTGGGGTCCAATTGTATAATTCGCGCGCTTCATCCGGTGACACATTTACACAGCCATGAGAATAAGGCGAACCAAAACTATCATGCCAATAGGCCCCGTGTATTACTGCCCCACCCTCGGTAAAATATAAATTCCAAGGTACACCCGGCAAATCGTAATATTGATCTGATGCTAAGCCAGGTAATGGACCCTGCATATATCGACTCGGTGTCTTTTTAAAAACTGTAAATGAACCGCGTGGCGTTGGTGTGAGTTGAAGACCGGTGGATATAGAAATTTCCATAAATAATTCCCCATTCTCGTAGGCATAAAGCTTTTGTTCACTACGATCAACCACGATTTCTTTTTCATGACTGGTAGTAGCAATCCCATCTTCCCAAGCCGTCTTACTACCTTCATCTAAAAGCACTTCAACAAACTCGGCCGAAACATACCAATCGCCTTTGAGTCGTTCTGGATAACGTAGCCATTCATCAAAAATAATTTTATACCAAACCGACCCCTCACGTTCCACCTGACCACCAACTTTTAGAACAATATTATTACGTAGCTGTGCCACCACTGGAAAATCTACACCTGGGCCCGAGCGAACATTGAGACACTCATCTTGAAAATGGATTCCACAGCCATCAATCACCACTACATACTGAAATAATACTTTTTCAATGGTTAAAACTTCTTCCTCAGTCGACGAGGCTACATTTACTATGACTGCCTCCTCATCCCCTAAGAATTGGGTAGTGGTAGCTTCCGAAGAAAACTCCGAGTCAGGGCGCAGGTTATCAGGAGTACTCTTATGATATTCCAGCTGTCCGGTTATCAATAAAATAAAACCGACAGTAATTACCACTAAAAGTAATATTATGAAACCGGCTGATACAACTATCACTCTCTGATGACTTTTCTTAGTTACTGTCATACACCCTTAAGTATATACAACTTAGCAGATAATTGGTGATTTTTGGTAAAAAATTACAGCAATCTTAGATATGAAGATTGAGATAAGTAATTGTTAGTTGCAATACGGTAGCAAACGAAACCCACAACAAATACGGAATATTTACATACACCACCCAAGGAAAATACGGATAGATGACAAAGCCGGCCCAAATTATTGTCCCGAGCACCAGTAAAATATCTATGGCTGCTAGTAGGTTATTTTCAAGACCAAACTGGAGAGGCGTAAAGGCAAAATTAAAAACCAAATTTAATATAAAAGGTAATAACACTATAAATGGTATTGCCCCCTTGAAGTACTTATAAATAACGTACCCAAAAGATATGGCAATTACGCTATACAAGACACTCCACACTGGCCCAAATAGCCAAGCTGGTGGTGCCCACTCTGGTTTTACTAGAGTCTGATACCAATTATATGTTTCCATACACTAAGTATAGCAGGTTCAAACTATCAATTATCCTACTAAAATGAGACCTATTTCTAGGGCTCGTTTTTTCTGCTCCGGTTGGTGAAACAGGTTAGAACCGATTTAATCACTGGTGATATAAAGATTCCACTATACCAAAGTTTAGTTAAAATATATTCTTTGTACAAGCTCCATTCTGGATCATTTTCGGCATAGAACTGCACTTCATACTTTGGAAAAGCAGACTGTATGTCTTCATGCAGTTTTTTGAAATCAACGTTTTCTTTAGTATAAAAAACAAACTCCTTAAATTGTTGACCATCAAGTCTACTGACTACCATTGCTAGTACGCCAAGCTCTGTGGTTTCTAGACGCTCAACCAGCATGTCCTCCACTGCATTTAATGTATCGTTTTCTTCCTGTAATGAATCCGTAGGGATTGCTACCCCGACTCTGATGGGATAGTCAGGATGACCAGCAGCATCAGTAAGTCCTTTATTAACTCTAAACAATGTATAATCTTCTCCCTTTGTTCCAGTTTCAGCACCGAACCAATCATTAGTCGGATACTCTGCAATTTTTTTGTACTTTTTTCCCCAGAACATATCTTGTGTGGTTACCTCATTAGTAATGTTGTTTTTGGCTAACTTTAGATTAATAAATGTAAAAACTCCAGCAACTGTTATCAATACTACTAAAACTACAACAATAGTCTTCATAAGGAAAGTGTATCAGGTTCGAACGTCCTGTGAAGGTAACAAAATTGCCCTTGTAAAATAAGGGCAATTTCATGGCTCCGACGGTAGGATTCGAACCTACGACCAATTGATTACACGGATCCAAACA
>CAZWXM010000075.1:0-2638 GCA_964637855.1 uncultured Candidatus Saccharibacteria bacterium
GCGTCATCTTCAACCATCAATACTTTGACTTCACCAAGCTCCTTATGCTTCATAGTCTCTAAAGCTGAGTCAACTTTGTTTGATACTGACATATTTTTGTAATTAAACTTACTTATTATTTTAACACGGAATTTTGATTGTAAATATTGAACCACAATCATGATTGTGCGCGTAGGAAATGGTACCTTTGTGATTTTCAACGATTTTCCTTGTGATATATAACCCTAATCCTGAGCCCCCAGCGTCAACGTTCTCCGCATTACTCATGCGACTAAATTTCTTAAACAGACCATCTTCCTTTCCTTCTGGTACGCCAATGCCAGTATCGGCAATTTCTATACAGACATAAACTTCAACTTTTTTAACTGTGAATGAAATTTCACCTTTGTCAGGAGTATATTTGATGGCATTATCAATTAAGTTACTGATAGCCTCACTTAATTGTAAGGGATCAAAAAGAGTAGCTTCATCATACGAATAATTTCTTTCAACTCTTAACTGTCTAGTTTCGAAGGCTAGTTGGCGGGCATTAATCAGAGACTCAATCAATTTTTGAATGTTTCCACTTTGCAGTTTGAGGTTGTTATTACCGTATTCCAACTTATCAAGTTTAATTAATTCTTCGACTAATTCATGGATATGGTCGACACTAGTAGAAGAGCGTTCTAGTAATTTTTTTTGTAACTCCGTTAGGTTTTCAATTCCGTCTTCTTTAATCATTTTATGCGCCCATAAAGTGGTAGTTAATGGGGTTCTAAGTTGGTGGGCGGCAATTGCTATAAACTCAGATTTTTCCTTATCCAATGATTTAAGACTGGTGTGAGCCTTTTTCAAATCTAAATCACGACGAATTAACATCTTCGAACTATTTTCTAGACCTACAACAACAGATTTAAGTTTAGCTATTTCCTTTTGCAAAGATTCAATTGTTGGTTGTTCACTATCCATGATTTTTGTTTTCTCCGATTAAAACAGTAACAATCGTTTCGTTATGACTATGACTGTTACAAGTCTTTAAGTTTAAGTTTTCGTTATCAATTGGTGCTTGTTCAGCGTAAGTATAAAAACCAGCTAAAGGAACGGTTTTGCCAATTGATTCTTGAATAGCTTCGACCTCTAATTTTGAAGAATCTCGTGATTCAAATAATGTGTTTCTAACGTGACAGCTGAAAATTAAAGCTGCTCCCGGATTGTCTTTAAAATTATCCATCGCGTATTTGGCATTTTGTTTGGCTGCTTCTACCGCTAGTTCTTTATTTCCAATCATCAGCTGAACTTCAGCTCCTTCTGGCATCTCACCACCAAAGGTGATTGAACCAGTGTGGTCAACAAAAAGGGGGGCACGCAGGAGCATAACCCCACTCTCGACGTCTTTTAATCCTAAAGGATAAGAAAGGGCTAGTTCGGCTAGGGTCACATCCTTTAGCTTTTCCGCTTCTTCCATACCAATAAACTCTTCATAAAGCTTAATCGCTGGTTGATGGTCAATTTCATATACCAAATTACCTTTGGCTTTGGTAATGGTTCTGAATTGGCTGATTGGACTCCACCCATGACGAACACTGATAGATAAATTTAAATCACCAGTAAAGGCAATCGCACTAACTCCCGAGCTTAAGACTTGATGGTTATGGTACTGATAAGTTTTTTTGAAAGCACCGTCATCACCGCTAGAGCCACCAGCTACCGGAACATTAGGAAAAGTTGAGTTTAATTTTCTTAAAATTACACTCGGATTTACGGTTAAACCATCACAATGAAGAGCGATAAATTTTATTTCATCGGTAGTTTGGTCTTTAAGTTTTTGGGCCAAGCTTTCACCGGCGGCTTCTTCATTTTGGGCAGCGTTTTGTTCCGAAGCAGTAATAAATTTAACCGTATCTGAGGCAATAAGCATTACCACTACTGATGGGGTAGCACTCGGACCATTTTGAGAGATTTCGCCAGAGGTTGATGAACCTACTAGTTGAATTTCCTTAGGTAGGACCGAATGTGCCGTTTCTATTACTTCTTCCTGATTAAATTTTGAAGAGGCGAAAATTATCGCTGCATTAGGAGTCTCACCATTGAGTTGCTGGTTAGCAATATTAATCGCTCGGCTCGTTGCATTTTTGCCGTCAATCCCACTAGACATACCAACACCGGATACAAACATATTTTTATGCTATCTAATTAATAGGTTTATTATAACTTATAGCAGAGTCTATTTTTGACACTTAGTACAGTAATGTGTACCGCGACCAGCGCAACGGATTTTTATAATTTTGGTACCACAGCGCGGGCACGGCATTCCTTGTTTAGAAAAAACTTTTAAGTAATCTAAATAATTTCCATTTTTTCCACCGGTATCTTTAAAGTTTTGGAAAGTAGTACCACCGTAGGTGATTGATTCGTTCATAATGGCACCAGCGGCGGCGGCTATCGCCGCCGCCTCTTTCTTAGTCACCAAATCCGCTCGTCTTGTCGGTGCGACCTTAGCCGCCCACAAAGCTTCATCGACATAAATATTACCCAAGCCAGCAATAAAGGTCTGATCGAGTAGGGCGGCTTTGATTGGAGTTTTTCGTTTCTTTAGTTTTTCATAAAACCAGACAGGGTCAAAATCAGAACTAATTGGTTCTGGTCCAAAGCGAGCTTT
>CAZWXM010000076.1:0-2586 GCA_964637855.1 uncultured Candidatus Saccharibacteria bacterium
GCAGTGGTGAAATAACGGTAATTAAATTATCCCGCAGACCAATCTCCATGCCGACACCACTAAAGTTACCCGAGATGTTTTGTTCAAAAGCAGCCGCTGCTTCTGGGGCCATATAGATGGTATAAGGGTCTCCATATGAGCTAACCATTCCCTCAATCGCCCCGCGAATTTTATCTTCGTCAGAAATTGTTTGCGTGGTGCTACCAGTTACAAATTTTTCATCTAGTAAACTCCAGACTTTCCAGAATTCATCAAGATTTGGTTTTGTTTCAGCCGCTACCGGTTCTGACTTAAAGAAACTACTAAAGATATTTGCAGTTTGGTCGACACTAAAATCACTCTGCCCCACTTGTAAGCCAGAAAAAAAAGCTCCTAAGGCAAAAGTAAAAGCTAAAACGTAACCCAACCAACGTTTTACTGGTTTTGTTGAACCTTTTATCGACAACTCAGAATCAGATGACATTCTGACATTATTGCATAAAGTACGATTAGTCCAAAATACTTGTTGGTACTTGTAATTGTTTGGTACACTATGCTGGCCATGCTTAAAAAACTATTCGGTACCAAAACCCCAGTCCAAATCCGGGATATTAAGTTATTTAATACTGAGTCTGGAAAACTTGAGCTATTTGAGCCTTTAGACCCTAAAGCCGTTAAAATCTATAGCTGTGGTCCAACGGTTTATGATTACGCTCATATTGGTAACCTCCGCTCCTATATATTTTCTGACCTTCTAAAACGGGTCTTAATTAGAAACGGTTATTTAGTAAAACATACTATAAACTACACGGATTTTGGCCACTTAACCGACGACGCCGATGCGGGTGAAGACAAAATGATGAAAGGTCTAAAGCAAGCCGACCTGCCGATTACCCTTGATGCGATGCGTCAACTATCAGATAAATACATCCGAGCGTTTGAGGATGATTTTGAGGAACTTCGTATCATTCCCCCTACTACTTGGGCGCGCGCTAGTGATTATGTTAAAAAACAAATTAGTCTAATTAAAACCCTAGAAGAAAAAGGCTTTACCTACGAAACTTCTGATGGTTTGTATTTTGATATTTCCCAATTCCCAAAATATGGTCGCCTAGGAAAAATAAATCTTGAAAAATTAAAAAGTGGCGCTCGCGTAGAAGTAAATTCTGAAAAAAAACATCCAGCTGACTTTGCTGTTTGGAAAAAGAGCGAACTCGGTTGGGATAGTCGTTGGGGTAAAGGTTTCCCTGGTTGGCATATTGAATGTTCAGCAATGGCGATGGATACCCTCGGTAAACAAATTGATATCCACACTGGCGGCATCGACCATATTTCCACTCACCATAACGCTGAAATTGCCCAGTCAGAAGCAGTCACCGGTAAAACCTTTGTGAAGTACTGGATGCATAATGCTTTCATTACCATTGAAAATACTAAAGTTTCAAAATCTCTCGGTAACACGATTACTCTACGACATTTGATGGACCGAGGCTTTTCTGGCGACGATTATCGGTACTGGCTACTCACCGCTCACTATCGTTCCCCTATCAACTTCTCTTGGGACGCTTTAAAAGCGTCTAAGCAAGCTTTATATCGATTAAAGCGCCATGTCTATGAAGACTTCAAACAAAAAACTGCTGCTCCCAGCCAAGTTTATTTAGATAAATTTGATGACTGCCTAGCTAATGATTTAGACACCGCAGGGGCGATTGCCATCATGTGGGACATGCTTAAAGATGAAGCTTTAGACAACAAAACTAAATGCGGAACCATGATGGCGATGGATGAAGTACTGGATATTGGATTATCAGAAGATTTGTACGATGGAGTTCGTTCCTTGGGTGTGATTGGCTCTGATGAAATCCCGGTCGAAATTCAATCGCTAATAGACCAACGAGAAGCAGCGCGAATTGCCCAAAACTGGATTGAAGCTGACACCCTACGCGACGCTATTAAATTAAAAGGTTATTTACTGGAAGATTCATCACACGGCCCAAAGGTTACTAAAGTTGAATAAATATAAAAACCCCCGTGCGAAAAAATTCGCGCGGGGGTTTTAGGGTTTAAAAAAACAAAATAGTCTAGAGACTTTTTAGAGACCTTAAGTGGTTAAATATCACTTTTTGCCAGCCGACAGGCCCAAACGTTTATCACGCTCGTCGTCGTGCCAACTACCAACGTTCAGACCTTCGGAACAAAAGCGCCCGGCGCTGATATGGCGATTGTCCGAGTCGAGACTGGAGGTGCGGACGTAGACATTCGGAAGCAGGTAGATGTTCCTGACAGCCTTATAGGTCGTCATGCACCACGCAACTTCGGCAATGTTAGGTATCGTCTCTTCCTCGAAAAGGATAACTTGCTGTTCAAACCAATTCTTCGAGGTCGATTGCGAAACCGGCTCCTTACAAAGCATAATCCAGCCGGTTTTAACTTTGTCATTCCTAAACGCCTTCAAAACATCCTGGTTGTCTCCCTTGGGGTAAAAATAGTCTTTCTGGAGGCTATGAATCTCGAATAGCGACATCGGTCGATTGGGTCCGGCAATCAGCATGTAGCCGTTGTCGCGGCACCACTTGAGCACTTCCTGCGATGGCACAGTGTTGCCAA
>CAZWXM010000077.1:0-2581 GCA_964637855.1 uncultured Candidatus Saccharibacteria bacterium
TGCCATCGCAGGAAGTGCTCAAGTGGTGCCGCGACAACGGCTATATGGTCGTCGCGGGTCCCAATCGACCGATGTCGCTATTTGAGATTCATAGACTCCAGAAAGATTATTTTTACCTCAAGGGAGACAATGAGGATGTTGTTAAGGCGTTTGCTTGGAACGAAAAAGTTGAAACTGGCTGGATTATGCTTTGTAAGGAGTCGGTTCCGCAATCGACCTCGAAGAATTGGTTTGAACAGCAAGTTATGATGTTCGAGGAAGAGGTGACACCTAATGCAGCTGTTGTAGCGTGGTGTATGACAACCTATAAGGCTGTCAGGAACATCTACCTGCTTCCGAATCTCCACGTCCGGACATCCAGCCATAGTTCGGACGGTCGTCGTGTCAGTGTTGGTGACTTCGATGTCGAGGGTTTGGTATTTCACTACTGGCTCGACGACAGTTGTAACGGCGATCTAGGTGTTTCGGCTGGCAGAAAGCAATGATATTTAACCACTTAAGGTCTTTAAAAAGTCTCTAGACTATTTTGTTTTTTTAAAACCCTAAAACCCCCGCGCGAATTTTTCGCACGGGGGTTTTTTATATTTATTCAACTTTAGTAACCTTTGGGCCGTGTGATGAATCTTCCAGTAAATAACCTTTTAATTTAATAGCGTCGCGTAGGGTGTCAGCTTCAATCCAGTTTTGGGCAATTCGCGCTGCTTCTCGTTGGTCTATTAGCGATTGAATTTCGACCGGGATTTCATCAGAGCCAATCACACCCAAGGAACGAACTCCATCGTACAAATCTTCTGATAATCCAATATCCAGTACTTCATCCATCGCCATCATGGTTCCGCATTTAGTTTTGTTGTCTAAAGCTTCATCTTTAAGCATGTCCCACATGATGGCAATCGCCCCTGCGGTGTCTAAATCATTAGCTAGGCAGTCATCAAATTTATCTAAATAAACTTGGCTGGGAGCAGCAGTTTTTTGTTTGAAGTCTTCATAGACATGGCGCTTTAATCGATATAAAGCTTGCTTAGACGCTTTTAAAGCGTCCCAAGAGAAGTTGATAGGGGAACGATAGTGAGCGGTGAGTAGCCAGTACCGATAATCGTCGCCAGAAAAGCCTCGGTCCATCAAATGTCGTAGAGTAATCGTGTTACCGAGAGATTTTGAAACTTTAGTATTTTCAATGGTAATGAAAGCATTATGCATCCAGTACTTCACAAAGGTTTTACCGGTGACTGCTTCTGACTGGGCAATTTCAGCGTTATGGTGAGTGGAAATATGGTCGATGCCGCCAGTGTGGATATCAATTTGTTTACCGAGGGTATCCATCGCCATTGCTGAACATTCAATATGCCAACCAGGGAAACCTTTACCCCAACGACTATCCCAACCGAGTTCGCTCTTTTTCCAAACAGCAAAGTCAGCTGGATGTTTTTTTTCAGAATTTACTTCTACGCGAGCGCCACTTTTTAATTTTTCAAGATTTATTTTTCCTAGGCGACCATATTTTGGGAATTGGGAAATATCAAAATACAAACCATCAGAAGTTTCGTAGGTAAAGCCTTTTTCTTCTAGGGTTTTAATTAGACTAATTTGTTTTTTAACATAATCACTAGCGCGCGCCCAAGTAGTAGGGGGAATGATACGAAGTTCCTCAAAATCATCCTCAAACGCTCGGATGTATTTATCTGATAGTTGACGCATCGCATCAAGGGTAATCGGCAGGTCGGCTTGCTTTAGACCTTTCATCATTTTGTCTTCACCCGCATCGGCGTCGTCGGTTAAGTGGCCAAAATCCGTGTAGTTTATAGTATGTTTTACTAAATAACCGTTTCTAATTAAGACCCGTTTTAGAAGGTCAGAAAATATATAGGAGCGGAGGTTACCAATATGAGCGTAATCATAAACCGTTGGACCACAGCTATAGATTTTAACGGCTTTAGGGTCTAAAGGCTCAAATAGCTCAAGTTTTCCAGACTCAGTATTAAATAACTTAATATCCCGGATTTGGACTGGGGTTTTGGTACCGAATAGTTTTTTAAGCATGGCCAGCATAGTGTACCAAACAATTACAAGTACCAACAAGTATTTTGGACTAATCGTACTTTATGCAATAATGTCAGAATGTCATCTGATTCTGAGTTGTCGATAAAAGGTTCAACAAAACCAGTAAAACGTTGGTTGGGTTACGTTTTAGCTTTTACTTTTGCCTTAGGAGCTTTTTTTTCTGGCTTGCAAGTGGGGCAGAGTGATTTTAGTGTCGACCAAACAGCAAATATTTTTACTAGTATTTTTAAATCAGAGCCGGTCGCGGCTGAAACAAAACCAAATCTCGATGAATTCTGGAAGGTATGGAGTTTACTAGATGAAAAATTTGCAACTGGTAGCACCACGCAAACAATTTCTGACGAAGATAAAATTCGGGGGGCGATTGAGGGAATGGTTAGTTCATACGGCGACCCTTATACCATCTATATGGCCCCAGAAGCAGCGGCCGCTTTTGAACAAAATATTTCGGGTAACTTTAGTGGCGTCGGCATGGAGATTGGTCTGCGGGATAATTTAATTACCGTTATTTCACCACTGC
>CAZWXM010000078.1:0-2579 GCA_964637855.1 uncultured Candidatus Saccharibacteria bacterium
GTGCCTTTAACATTATTTAATCTAAAAATCTCATTAAGACTGTTTTGCCAATTGGTATGTTCTAAATAAAGACTTTGTAAAAAATAGGCCAAAGCAATAGAAACCAGTCCGCTAGTTAAAGCCACGACCAATGGCAGCATGGTTCTACCACCCGCATAGAAAGCTCTAATTAACAACAATAAAGCTGATTGCGCCACCAAAGATAAAACAAATATAGCTAAAATGGCGGCAGTCAATCTGGTGTCTCCCCAATCAAACTCTCCACTCCCTAATAAAACTCGGACGATTTGTGCTCGTAATACAATCACTAGACCAACGATGGGAATCGACCAGAACACAATATGTCTTAAGGCCGTTAAGATTTGTAGGTTAAAGCCGTTACCGTCCTTTTTTGAGTGTAGATTAGATAAAGTTGGAAAAGCTGCCACTGAATAACTCATACCAATAATAGCTAGTGGGACTGATTGTAAGTTAAAAGCAAATTGAAAAACTGACACCGAACCAGCCGCCATCACTGATGCCATACCAATAAAAACCAATAACACGAATTGATTGACTGATAAAGTTAAAGCTCTCGGGACTGAAACAGCCAAAACTTTAGCAATCAGTGACCACTGGATTTTTGGTATCAGTGAAAATGAATACTCACTATTCACCACAAACGGTATTTGTATCAATAAGTGACCCAAAGCACCTACTACTACTCCAATAATGAGTCCGACCAAACCAAAGGATGGATACAAAAAGATAATTCCTAGAATTATTCCTAAGTTGTACAAAAGCGGACTAAGGGCATAGAGAATAAACCGATGGTTCATTTGCGTTACCACCCCACACAAACTGGACAGACCTAAAAGGAATGGCTGTAGCAATAGAATCTGCAACATCAAGATTAAATTCTCATATTCACCAGCAAAGCCCGGGAAGAATTTTGGTACATACCAAGGAGCCAAGAAAGCCAGTAGACCAGCCACCACAATATAAACGTATAAAAATAACGTAAAAATTTGTGACAGGACCATCGCTCCACTGGCTGGAGTATCGGCTTCTGTGTAACGATTTACAAACGGTAGTAAAACATAAATCGATAAAACTGAGGCGAACAATACGAATAATAAATCAGGTATCCGGAAAGCCGCATAGTACAAATCTAATTCCGCACCCGCTCCAAAGGTATGAGCTAGAAGCCTATCCCTAACAATCGCTAATATCTGTGAACCAAAAGCAAATAACGCCAAAATGTACGCGGCCTGATGTAAGCCGCGTACTTCTTGGTACACAAAATTAAACACTCGCTTAACCATATAAGGTACTACTCAGTTGCTCCGCTTGAAGTTTCACTTGTGGTAGCAGTGTCGGTGACAACTGCTTCTGTAGACCCAGCTTCAGCTGGCTCCTTATCTGAAATGGTGTTAACTGGACTAACTAAATTAGTATCAACTTCACCATCGGTAGTCACCGAACTTTCAAAACCAGCTTGTGGTGTATTGTCTTTAACTGGTATATTCAAACCAAAATCTGGAATAGTGATTTCCCCTCCAGTCTCTATTTGACTAATCAAATTACTTAACAAGACATTATCTTGATTAGTCTCTAAGACTACTTTCAATTCCTCTAGCGCTTTACCTTTATTACCAGAATTTAGATATTCAAGCGCTAATAAATACCGAGCGTTAGCATAAGTTGGATCAAGTTTAATTGCTGTTTCATAAGCTTTAACAGCCAAGTCATTCTTCTTAGCGGCTGATTGCAATAAACCTAATTGTAAATACCGACTTGGGTTATTTGGTTCAAGAGTAAGAATGGCTTGCGTAGCAGAAATCGCTTCCTCGGTATGACCATCAACAATTTCAATCTGAGCTAACAAATATAGAGCCTGGGTAAAGTTGCGCTTCAAATTTAAAGCGGTATAAATTTGCTCTCGAGCTAAAGCCAAATTGTTAACTCTTGAAGCCATTTGTGCAGAAATTAAATGGTAACCAGGATTTAGCGGATCTAATTTTTGGGCTTCGTCTAAACTAGCAATTGCTCTATCTTCAGCCCCTTCAATTCCGGCTACCGCTAAAGAATTGTAGACACTAGCTAAGACAGCTTGGTTAAGTGGATTCCCGGCATCACTTTGAACCGCTTGATTCGCTAACTGCAAAGCTTCTTGAGCGGTATTTAGGAAGAGCTGTTGCTCTGCTTCAGTTGGTTCAGTAATGTTTAATATAGAATTTATATTTGAAACTTTTACTTGAGCCAAAGTATTTAAGAAAGTATCATCACCATACAAATTGTAAGAACTTGCAACAGATCCTTGAAAAACCTCAATTGATTCAGAACGAACTTGGGCCTTTGAAAAATTAGCTTGAGCGACATATTGTTTAGCGACCGAAAACAAAACTGAGACCGAGGCCGTTACTACCACAATTATTAATGACATTAATAAAAAGCCTGATTTACGATTAGTTACCAATGGCACACTGCGTAACATGCTCGGGAGCAGAGGACCAGCTGCCACAAAAGTTAAACCGGTAAACAGAGCCCCGATAATCAAGATAGTAGTTCCCGGATTGTAAATGTAAGACATTAACCAA
>CAZWXM010000079.1:0-2480 GCA_964637855.1 uncultured Candidatus Saccharibacteria bacterium
AAAATTTCTGGGCTTTAGTTGCTGAAGTAATTCCAGATTACAAAAATCATGTCAGCGAGTTAAAGGAGATTGATAAGGGCGGTAATTCTGTCGGGCATTTACTTAAGGTACAGGTTGGTTATGGAGATTTGCCACCAGTGTAAAGTAGCAAAAAGCGAAAAACCGTAAGCAACCTTTTTACTTTAGCCTGTGCTACTATCAGCTCAATATGGAAAGCGCACCAGAAATTTTGCTGATAGATAAACCTTCCGGTAAATCATCATTTGATGTGATTAGAATTCTGCGTAGAAAATTGAGTGTCAAAAAAATCGGTCACGCAGGGACACTAGACCCGCTAGCGACTGGTTTAATGATAATTGGAGTAGGAGCGGGGACTAAGCGTTTAAATGAATTTATCAAACTAGATAAGGAATATATCGCCGAGGTTTTAATTGGTGAGAGTCGAACGACGGGTGATATAACCGGAGAATTGTTGGTAGAAAAGTTAGTTACAGAATCTAACAAAGTGCTGTTTGATAAAGTCTACGAAGCTTTGGAGACGATGACGGGGGAATTAACCCTACCAGTATCAGCCTACAGTGCAATAAAGGTTGATGGTATTCCGATGTATAAAATAGCGCGGGCCGCTGAGAGGGAGGGTGAGTTGGTAACTGAAGTACCAATTAGAGTCATGAAAGTTTACGAGGCGGAATTATTTAAAATTGAAACCCGACCAGACAAAGCCGTAGCGACTATAAGATTCTCGGTCGGTAGCGGAACTTATATTCGTTCACTAGCCGAGGAATTGGGAAGAAAAATTGGTTATCCAGCTACTCTACAAAATTTGCGCCGGATTAAGGTTGGGGAGTTTGATATTGAGATGGCTAAAACCTTAGAAGAAATATAATAAAAAAATCGCCTGGAGTTTAAGCCAAGCGATTTGGAAGTAGGTTAAATTTCACCTATCTTCATCATTTTAGGTACTATGCGTGGAGCGTTTATGTTCATGAAAGCGGTAAAGGTAACTTCATCAACTTTGTCTTGCGTGTAAATAGTTACCATTCCATTTTCTAAATCCGTTCGAATCATTAAGCGACCACCGTATTTATTTTGTAGCTCGATTAGACTGAGGTTAAGAAGTTGACCGTCACCTTTAATCAATCGTTTTTTGGGTATAGTCCAAGTCTTTACTTCCTCTGAAACAACAGCATGGGCAAATATCATTTGTTACTCCTTCTTTGGTTAAAACAAAATTAGATTTAAGCCATGTAGGCATCAAGGGCAGCTTGACCTTCGGCATGAAGACCAAAAATCTTGAAACTGCCATCACTGTTGCGAACGGCTTTTACATTTTCAAATCCAACCGAGCAGACTAAGTTGGTTATATCAGCATCAGGTAAATCTTTGTGTAGATGATAATAAGTTATTTGAAATGATACTTTGCTAGCGACCATTGCTTTTCTAGATAACACTGTGTTTCCAGTCATTTTAAACTCCTTTTAGGTTGTGTTGAACAAAATTCGACCTACATTAAAACATACTTTTACTAATTTGTAAATAAAATCACCTGATTTATTCAGGTGATTAAAGTTTAAGAAAAAAGTTCAGTTTGCCTCATCATTTTGTGAATATTTTTACCTTTTGATTTGATGGTTCTAACTTTGAATGAAGCAAAATAAAAACCTAAAAAACATCTATAGGCAGAAAATAATTCTGAAGGTAGAGGATTACCAAAAAAAGTACTGTTAATCCCTAGGTTGTAAATATCAGAATAGTTTATTCGGCTACTGATTTTTCTAGCCTCAGCTGATTTTTTGATACATTCAGTTACTGTTAGGACACAGGCTTCCATCATTAGCGTAACCTTGTGTTTCTCCTCGGCTTTATTTTTAGCTTGCTCAACTCGCTTTACGTCGTAATAGGCCACGATAGCCTCCTTTCATATAAAATCAATGAAACAATCTACTTTGATTATAGCATAAAATAGGGTTTTTGTAAACGTGTTTAAAAAGACTCAGTGCTCGCAGATACTAAGTAATAGGTTGTTGAGGCTGGGGTTTAATCGTTGTCTAAATTACTGGTGAGGTTTTCTTCGTTTGTCTTGGCGCCAGCTAAAATATCTTCTTTGTATAGCTCAGCATAGTCAGCGACATCTTGCTCATTTTGCGCTTGGATTTGCTCGAGGTTTTCTTTGTAGTCGTAAGCGACAGACTGATAATTTTCATCATTCCAGTTTATCTTGTAACGAGTCATGGTTTTGTGCATGGCATCAGTAAAATTTTCACCAGCATTCAAATGCAGTTCAATTTCCTTTAAAAAGGGAATGATACTGTCTTTGGGAATAAGACCAGAAAATTTTTCAACGCTAGCGATAATAGCTTGAGAGTTGGTCTGTTGGTTAGTATTTTCAGAAAAACCATTCATAATAAATTAAAACAATGATTCCACCACTGACTTAACATCACCACCGTCAGCCTTACCAGCTAATTCTTTCATCACTG
>CAZWXM010000080.1:0-2449 GCA_964637855.1 uncultured Candidatus Saccharibacteria bacterium
CTGTGATGGATAATCTTTATCAAGTAGCCGCCCAAAAAGGTTGGGAAGTGAGATAGTCCTTCAAATAGCTATTTTGAGCCCAAAGTGGGCAAATTGGGACATAAATACATAGTAAAACTAAGTTTCATTACTGGGCAATTATTGCTATAATAAAGCTTATTTATTGATTATTTACTGTACTCATGCCAGAGAAAAAACCAGCCAAGAAAGACGCTAAAGAAAAAAATTACGACGCTTCTTCCATCTCAGTGCTTGAGGGGTTAGATCCGGTGCGGAAACGTCCTGGTATGTATATCGGTACGACTGGACCAGATGGGTTACACCACCTTATTTGGGAGGTTTTTGATAACTCACGCGACGAGGCGATGGGTGGCTTTGCTAATCAAGTAGAAGTAACACTGTTGCCAGACAACTATATTCGAGTGGTTGATAATGGTCGCGGTATTCCGGTTGATATGCATAAGCAATCAAAAGTTTCAGCTTTGGAAACAATTTTGACTGTGCTTCATGCGGGAGGAAAATTTGGTGGTGAAGATTCTGGTTACAAAGTCTCGGGCGGTCTGCACGGAGTGGGTGTGTCAGTAGTAAACGCTTTATCCGAACATTTGATTGCAGAGGTTCATCGTGATGGTGGTTATTTCATTCAGGAGTACAACATTGGTAAGCCTAAAGGAAAAGTTAAAAAAGTTGGAGCCTCAAAACTACAAGGGACAATTATTACCTTCAAAGCTGATATTGAAATCTTTAAAGAAATTAAATACGACTATAAGCGAATTGTGGGTCATTTACGACAACAAGCTTATTTGGTGAGAGCGATGAAACTGACGGTGATTGATGCTCGCGAACTCAGTGAAGAAGTACAAAAGAAGCTTGATATCAGAGGCAAGCAATATCTGGCTGATGAACACTTACAGGTACCACAACAAACTTTTTACTTTGAAGGCGGTCTGCGCTCTTTGGTGGCTTTTAATAACACCTATCAAAAACCAGTTCATAAAAATATTTTCTACGTAGAAAAAAATGATGTCAGTAAGGAAGTGATGACAGTAGAAGTAGCTCTTCAATATGTTGATGATATTTCTCCGCGTATTTCAGCCTTTGCTAACAATATCTATAACCCAGAACACGGAACTCACATTACTGGGTTTAAGACGGCCTTAACTCGAACTCTTAATAACTACGCAAAGAAAAATAATTTCTTTTCCGTTAAAGACAAAGACGCTGGTTTTACTGGTGACGATGTGTTGGAAGGAATTACAGCGGTGGTGTCAGTCAAGATGCCGGAAATTCAGTTTGAGGGCCAGACTAAAGCCAAGCTTGGTTCAGTGGAAGCGAGAGGTGCGACCGAGACGGTGTTTAGTGATGCTTTCAACTCTTTCTTAGAAGAAAATCCAGATGATGCTAAAGCGATTATTAACAAAGTTATTATCGCCGTTAAAGCTCGAAAGGCCGCTAAAGCCGCTAAGGATAGTGTGTTACGAAAGGGAGCTCTAGAAGGAATGTCTCTACCTGGTAAATTGGCCGATTGCCAAAGTAAGCGAGCGGAAGACTCAGAGCTATTTATTGTAGAGGGAGACTCGGCTGGTGGTTCAGCTAAGATGGGACGAGATAGAAGGACACAAGCGATTCTTCCGCTTAGAGGTAAAATTCTCAACGTTGAACGCGCTCGGATTGATAAGATGTTGGCTTCAGAGCAAATCAAAAATCTCGTGATTGCTCTCGGTACCGCGATTGGTGATGTGTTTGATATTTCAAAATTGCGTTATCACAAAGTTATTATTGCTACTGATGCTGACGTTGATGGCGCACACATTAGAACTTTGTTGCTAACATTATTCTTCCGTTATTTCCGACCACTAATTGATGGAGGCTTTATCTATATTGCTCAACCACCACTGTATAAAATTCAAAAAGGTAAAGATGTCCGCTACGCTTTTACCGATGAGGAGAAGTTCGCAATTTTGAAAGATATGGGTGAGGAAGTAAATGAAGAGGTTGTGGAAGGAGAGGGGGGTGAAGAAGAGGTGGAAGAGGGTGAGGAAGCTACAACTAAAAAGACTGGTAAAGCTAGAATCCAGCGCTACAAGGGTCTGGGAGAAATGAACGCCGAAGAATTGTCTGAAACTACTATGAAGATTGAAAATCGAATCTTGAAGCAAGTGCATATTGAAGATGCACAGAACGCTGATCGTGTCTTCGATATTTTGATGGGAACAGACGTTTCTAGTCGAAAGTCATTTATTCAAAATAATGCTTCGACCGCTAATTTGGATATTTAAAATGAGCAAATGCCCAAAGGGCAGATTGCGAATTTTGTTCTGAATCAGCCCTTTTGTCCTAGGGCGGATTCCTAGAACTTATAATCTAAAATTTAACTAAGTTGTGTTTACGTTAAAAAAAAGACGCGCAGCCTATCGGCTGCGCGTCTTTTTGTTTTAGTTACTTAAGA
>CAZWXM010000081.1:0-2404 GCA_964637855.1 uncultured Candidatus Saccharibacteria bacterium
AAACTTCTTGCATTTGTTGGTACCCGGCTTTCAGTATGTAGGTTGAGCTATTAGATTCTCCAGTTGCTACTTCACCCACTGTATTTTCTTGATTGTAAGAAGCTGAACTAGAAAAACCACCGCCAGCATTGATACTGTCGCTTTGTAACTGATAGTTTGTACTACTTCTAACTTGAGCCTGTCCAATCCCAATGGTTGAAATAACTAGGATAGTTATTAAAAAGCTGCGCGGGATAGTTTGTAAAAAAAGCTTAAACTTCATGCTGCATTTATTTACGTTTAAATTCAAACGTACGGAAAAATGCTCTGATACTGAAAATTATAATAAAGATAATTAAGAACGTACCGCCGACAATTTTCCAAGGCAAAACCCAAAATGACACTGATACTTCATCAACGATATCGTCATAACCACGATTAACTTTTGCAGTCGCGGTATAACGCCCTAGCAAAAATTCTCGATCCCAAGAAATTTCTCTTAAGCGCAAAGAATTAGGTAACACAAACCAAGGTTCTAATTCAACAAATCCGACTTCCTCACCTAACATATTAGTAACGGCTACTTCTCCATACGGATTGATGTGGACTGAACCAGTATTTTCAGACAGAATACCTAGTTGAATTGGACCTTTTTCATACCACCAAGTATCACCAATCGTCGACAAAGACAGCGTCTTACCGGCAGTTAATGAATCGCCCTTAACTTTCAAGAAAATCAGTGAGCCTACCCGAGCGATAATTGGCGAACGCGGTGCCATTTCTGCTTCAGCCACCGAATTTTGAATCGTTGAAACCAAAACACTACCGTAATAACCACCTGGTTCAGCGTCTTTTGGGATAGTAATTGTCACTGGGATTCTCGCTCGCTCTCCTAAATCAAGCGTGAAAGTATCGCTAGGAAAAGATACATAATCTCTAATACTATATGGTCCTCTTTCCTTTCCGGTCAGACTCACCGCACTACTACCATCACTACTTCCAGTAATATCTTCTACCTCTAGTTTAAAAGTTCGATTGGGACTAATTCGATTAGTAACCGAAATTTCGGTAACAAAAGTATCACCCGGGTTTAATTCCATTTCTCTCTTACCCGGGCCAACCACAAAGTCTCCGACTTCAATATTGCCTGATATGCGCTCTGACTTATACCAAATACTAGTAACTTCCGCTTGATTATCAACCTCAACTACGGCTGTTTCGGCTGTTTCTTCAACCTGCGCAAATACCTCTCCAGTGAGAGGTATAGCTGTAATCACTACAAGACAAGTGATTAAAATTTGTTTAAATCCAGTAGTCATTGACTATAGATTAACTTAGTTGATGTAAAGAGACAAGGTCGCTGTAGCAGTGTAAGTTTCAGCTTGAGGTATTGGTGTAGCTCCACTTGGTACAATAACTACAAACTTGATAGTACTAGTAGCTCCAGACACGGCTGAAGTATTCCTATCAATTATAGTGAAAGGGGCAGTCGTAGAAGCAGATTTCCAACAATGAAGTCCGCCACCATCAGTTGAACCAGTGTTGCAAGCGTTTGTACCATTACTCAAGAAGGAGTTATCAGTATCAGCGGTTGTTACCGAAGAAACCGTGTAAGCCAACTGAGCGGAAGTACTGGCGGTAAAGTTATATGAAGGTTGACCAGCGACATCGCCTGAATAATCGTGAATTTCACTACCGCCAGATGTATCTCCACGCATACTGATACGGTCAAGATCTGAGTCGGCAAATGCTATATCGACTCGATAACCAGCCGCGTTGTTGGAGATAACAGCAAAAACAGTCGTGCCTGTCGCCGTACCTCCCGTCACACCGTTTATAGTACCTGTTGCCACAACGTTGGTTGGTGGTACTAGAAATGAAGTTTCATCAGTAATCGTTTGTTTAATAGTGAAAGTAGCAGTATCTGACTGACCATAACTTATAGCTGGTTCAGCAATAAAGAAAAAAGAAAGTACTAAAGATAATATCATTAGACTCGCTAACACGGCGTAGGAAGCAGAATGACTTAAGTGTTTTAAAATATTGGTTTTCATAATTTGTCTTGTTTATATAGCTTTATTATAGCAATTTATAATTAGTTAATTTTGTGATTTTTAAATTTGGTGTGTATAGCGTTATTCAACTTCTTCTTGATTTTAAGGCGATGTTGGCGCCGGTTCTACTACTGTTGGTTCGGGGGCTGGTGGAGTTTCTTCTACCACTGGTTCACTCGGTGGCGCTTCTGGTGGCGGTTCTACTACTGTTGGTTCAGGGGCTGGTGGGGTTTCTTCTACCACTGGTTCTTCTGGTGGCGGAGTTGAACCGCCTCCACCTCCACCCGAAGCCGATCCACCACCAGCTGACTGCTGCTCAATTAAACTTTCTAGATAATTAACCCGATTTTCCAATTCTTGCACCTTATTTT
>CAZWXM010000082.1:0-2313 GCA_964637855.1 uncultured Candidatus Saccharibacteria bacterium
TAAATTTAATGTGTATAGCGTTATTTAACTTCTCTTGATTTTAAGGCGATGCTGGCGCCGGTTCTTCGGCTGGTGGTTCTTCTGGTGGAGTTTCTTCTTCAACAGGGTCGGCTGGTGGTTCTTCTTCCTCACTCGGTGGCGATTCTGGCGCCGGTTCTTCGGCTGGTGGTTCTTCTGGTGGTGATTCTGGCGCCGGTTCTTCTGGTGGCGGATTAGAATCACCCCCACCATCACCGGACGAAGAGCCACCCGCACCAGCAGACTGTTGCTCAATTAAATCTTCCAGATAATTAACCCGCTCTTCCAATTCTTGCACTTTAGCTTCGTTAGTAACCAAGCGGGCATAAATTTCTTTAACTGCTTCCACCACGACCGCGATAACATTTCTAGTATTGACTGACCAGTATTCTCCACCCTTTCGTACGACTTCTGGTAAGACTTCATCTAATTCTTGCGCAATGAATCCGATTTCGGTTTGCTCTCCAAACCGTTCTTTATCTATCCATTGATAAGACACGCCTCTTAGCTGCAATAACTTATCTAATGAACCACTCAAAGTTTCTATATTTTCCTTGAGTCGAACATCTGATGGATCACGGATAATATTTCCATTAGCATCAGTGGTTAAGTTCACCGCTCCACCTAAAAGATTAGTGGCTTGAATTGTTCCTTGCACTGTCAATTTAGACGATGGAGTAGTGGTGCCAATACCGATATTACCAGTTGAAGTCGCAGTGCCTGTACCATTTATATTGGTACCAAAAATTAAATTACCAATATTTAATATGTTGGATTGAGTAGCCGACTGCAGATCAACATCATAACCAATCACGATATTGTTATCGCCTGAGGTAAGGTTATTTGCAGTGTCATAACCAATTAGAATATTATTATCACCGTTACTAGCACTGTAACCAGTTTGATAACCAATAGCTATATTATGTGTAGCGTTTGAAGAAGTTGCCCAAGGATCACCCGCGCCGCCTCTAAGCGCTGCGCTACCAATCGCAATATTTTCATCTCCGACATTAATCAGAGTTCCGGCATCAAAGCCAAAATAATTATTTCCGGATCCGGAATTAGTGTAGCCGGCTCGAGAACCTATAAAATTATTATAATCACCAGTACTATCAAACCCCGCTTGAAAAGCAATAGCGCTATTATAATCACCGCCCAGCGCGTAACCAGTCTCCTGTCCGAGCAGAATATTTTGTGAAGCAGCCTGATCGGCATTTTTACCGGTCAAATAACCAACAAAAATATTTCTGTTATTGGACCAATCCCAACCCGCTGTTTTATTTTGTCCGGCTTGATAACCAATAAAAATGTTATCTTTATTTCCATTTGTATATTCACTAGTTAAGGCTTCTCCCGCTCCTTCACCAATTAATATACTGTTGATAGTTGAAGAAGAGATAAATACCCGCTTACTATCAATAGACAATCCGTAATAGCCATCGAGATTAATATCGCCTGCTACTGTCAACTTGCTATTCGGCGTCGTGGTGCCAATACCAACATTAACAGCATAAGCTCCAGTCCCACCAAGCACTAAACAGCTAGAGCAACCAACCGTTGCATAAGCCCCTATCGCGGTAGCATTGTCGAGGGCGGTGGTAGAAGCAACGGTATTGGCTCGACTAGCTGCATAACCAATAAAAGTTGAATTTCGGTCTGAAATAGATTTGTAATCAGTAGCACCCCAAAAATCTGTACCGACTCCGGCATACGCTCCTAAAGCCACGTTACGATAACCACTCGTCAGCCAAGTTAGCGATCCTCCTCCCACAGAGGTATTGTCGTAACCTGTACTAGCAGCATATAATGCAGCCCAACCAAAAGCAGAGTTAACGCTAGTTGTACTAAATTCTAGAGCTCCCGAACCAAAGGCACTGTTATACCAACCACTAGCATTGGATCTTAGTGCATTAGATCCAAAGGCGCTATTTTCTTCACCGCTAGTATGATTATTCATAGCTAGTGGTCCAAAAGCACTGTTGTAAGCTCCTGCTTCACTTGGATTACCTGCATCAATACCAAGAAAGATATTTCTCGCTGTTGAACTAGCGCTGAGGAATTCAGACCCTTTCCAATACAACCAATTATTAAGATTATTTGGGGTGCCGACTGCAAAATCTACTTCCCCTAAAGTAGCCAGACCGGTAGCTCTTAAAGTACCAGCGACGGTGAGCATATTATTTGGCGTAGTAGTACCAATCCCTAGATTAGTCCCATCAAATACCAAACTCGCTGAATCAGTGAGGGCTGTCGCCCCACTGTTTGTAAACATAATGCGGTTCGCGGTGAAAGACG
>CAZWXM010000083.1:0-2273 GCA_964637855.1 uncultured Candidatus Saccharibacteria bacterium
GACTAAAACCGACTTGAGACTAAATTCACTTTTATTATCCATATCAATAATTGTAGCAGGTGGATTGTTAATTTATTGAATTTCAACTGCAATTTGCTGCCGACGATTGATGCTTGAGACCAAATTAAATATCGTCTTCAATCCGGTTCTTTTTCATTCTCATTTCAGGCGGTGGAAGAAAATCATCAGCCGCAGCCCTTATACCATACGCCCTTAAAACCTCCCCTTCTGTTTCTCCAAAAATAAGTAATTCATCTCCAATTTGGTATTCAATCATTGGTGGCTGTTTGGTTCTTTCATCAATGACCACAATTATATTTTCACCAAACTCATCTTCAAAGAAGAAGCCGTCTGCATTTAATTCAACCACCTTACCGATAGTCAAACCGTCTGGTCTAATGCCAGTATTACCTCTGTATAGATTAGTAAATCCAGGGACTTCATGTCGCTCAATAAATAAATTAACCCTTTCATGAACTGCCGCTTGTTGAATCAAGGAAGACAAAGCAATTACAAAAAGTACCACACCAATCATTGAATAAACTAATGGTTTTTTATAACTAAAAGCGTAATGAGTAATTAATAGATATAAGAGAGCTAAGAATATCGCAACTAAAGTAATAATTATCCAGGGTGAAGAAACCACAAAAAAGATAACGCCCCTAAGTCCAAAAGTTGGCGTAAACCAGATTCCCGTTCGATGGAGAACAAACATTAAGAAACTTAGAAAATACACAGCCAAGACTGAAACGATTATCAAACCAACGAAGAACATACTTGTCTTCAATACAAAATGCCAACGCGGTTTCATATCTACTTCACCAGTCTTTATTTTTTGAATTATATTGTCCTTAAAGGTATTCATACGCTTGTAAATATTATTGCTTAATTTCCTCTTTGAGTTTTGCTCTCGCTCTGGTCATTCTCACCCCCACTGTGGTAACGGGGATTTTCAAAATATCACTAATTTCTTGATAGGACAGGTCTTCAAAATAATGCAGAATTATTACTTCTCGATATTTGGGCGGCAAAGACTTTAGTGATTTATCTATTTCTAACCTCAGCTCGTCACTCAGTACTTCGTCATCAGCTCTTTCTGGTGCAGGAAGCAATGGCAAGAGTACATCAGCCTCAAAAAAATCAAATCCATACCGACTCTTACGCTTTAATTCATTAACAAAAGTATTGTGAGCAATTCGATAAATCCAGGGTGAAAATCTAAGTTTAATATCAAAAGAATTTATATTGGTATAGGCTTTAATAAAGACATCTTGCACCAAATCCTCTATTTCCTCCTCGCGGGCTAAAAATTTACGAGCGTACCGCTTTAATTTATCTTCGTAGCGAGCCACCAACTCACCAAAAGCTTCTATGTCACCAGCTTGCACCGCTAGGGCTATTATTTCGTCAGCTTTGTCGCTCATAACTCTTTCTATAATAATACATCTATTTTGAGTTTTTATTACAAAACGCGAGCTGGTGGCTCGCATTTTTGAGTAATAGGTGTAGGTTATTAATTATTAGTTATCAGTTTTAGCTGACTGCCGGTCACCATGACCAGGACCACCAAAACCATCTCTACCTTCTCCTCCCATCATGCCTCCGTGTGGACCTTCTAGACCAAGTTCAGACATAATTGACTGTGCGGCTTCAAAGTCACCGTTTTCTCTAAGATCGTGCGCCTCCTTTATTTTTTCAAACTCTGCTTCAGTATCAATAACGTCAGACATTGGGGTGCCGGCTATAGCTGTTATGAACGCATTATAGTCTTTATTGTTAATGGCAGTTTTGATTGCTTCATGATTCGCACGTTGATTTTCTCGATGAGCTTCATGGATTTCCTTCATCAACTCCTCATCAACTCCAGCCTCATCAAGCACTTCTTGTGCCTGTTCGGCCGCCGTCTGACGAATCTCATGCGCTTCTTCCAAGGCGCTGATTTGAGCATCAGTTAAATCCACATCTAGGTTTTGCATCCAATCACTTCCGGTAAAAGCACTAGCGGCTGTTACCGTGACGGCAAAGGCTGCTAAAGGAATCATTATTTGTTTAATCATTCTTTTCAAATTTTATTTAATAATTCATTTTGGCTTTGCAAAGTTTTGAACAATTCAGGTATGAAGGGCAATGTTTTATTTTGAATTAAATTCAATCCTTATTGGTGACCCTAACTACCGTTTTATCTGTTCTATTATTATTACACCCGGTAAGAATTTTTATTACAAAATAAAAAGGATATAACAAATTGTTGTTATATCCTTGAAATTCACTAA
>CAZWXM010000084.1:0-2266 GCA_964637855.1 uncultured Candidatus Saccharibacteria bacterium
GTGCCAGAGGACCAAAAGCAAATGATAATGGAGATGTTGGAAAAAGATCCGGCTTTATTTGAAAAAATCGCTAAGGAAATGCAGGCTGAGCTAAAAGCTAATAATAATAACCAAATGGCAGCAGCGGCAAAAATATTACCTAAGTACCAAAAGGAAATTTTAGCTATCATGAGTCCAGAAATGAAAGAAAAACTTATGAAGCTGCAAGCTGGAGCAGCAGGTAAATTTAATCCCAACGGAACTATCCGAAAATAACTAATCAACAGGGCGCGCATATCATGTGCGCCCTTTGTTAGCTACAATGACAGATATGAGCCCAAAAAAAATAGTTATCATTTGTGGTAATCCCGATAAGGACACTTTTACCGGTTCTGTCTTAGATACTTATCAAATCGCGGCGGAGGACGCTGGTCATGAAGTACAACGTTTTAATTTGGGTGAAATGAACTTTGACCCAATTCTCCATAAGGGCTACAAAGAAATTCAACCTCTAGAACCAGATTTAATCGCACTACAACAAGCCATTACCGAAAGTGACCATATTGTTATCGGTTATCCAAACTGGTGGTGCACCATGCCAGCCTTGCTTAAAGGCCTATTTGACCGCTTTTGGCTACCTGGTTTTGCTTTTAATTTTAATAAACAGACCAAGCAAATTGAACAACACCTAGCTGGAAGGACGGCTCGCGTCTATGTACTTTCTGGTACACACAGTCCATTTAAGACATGGTGGAAGTTTGGTGACTTTACTAATGAAATTCAGTACGGAATCTTAGAATTCGCTGGTATTAAGACCCAAGTTACTACTTTTGGTCCGTGTGAAAAAGTGGACGATACTTGTAGAAATGGCTGGTTAAAAGACGTCTCAAAGCAGGGTACAAAGGGAGTTTAGATATTGACTTTTTAGTCATTTCGTGATACTATATAAACAGTTAGCACCTAAGTATAGGTGCATTGTTTATTTTAGGAGAACGAAATGAAGATCTTTTTAGCTTTAATGCTTTCAATCTTTCTAGTGGGTTGTGGTGGTGTTGCGGTTCATGGCCAACCATACAAAACTTGTGAATTACCAAGAGAATCTGGCAGTAGTGGTTCAGGTAGTAGATTATCTTCCAGCACTTCCTATAAATGTGAATGGGTAGAACCTTGGAGAAATGCTTCATGCGAAGAAAGAGTTTCGCAAAAAAGTAGTTGGAGTAAAAATTCTACTAACGTTAGTACCACCACCAATCAAGTTTGTACCTACATTTTGCCGGACGGCAGACAGTGCACGGAAAAAACCAATATCCAATTTACTCGAAAGGGTAATGGGATATCAATGGGTTCTCCAAAGCGGAGTACTAGCTACAGCTGCAGATAAATTCATAAGACATTACTTAACCAAGTAATGTCTTTTTTTATATTAAATCTATACGTGATAGTATTTAGAGATGCAAAAATCATTTCTCAGGGAAACCGCCACCACCATCATGAAGGCTACTGTGGTTGTCGTGACTATAATCATCTCGATTATTTCTATTTCCGCTCTTTATGGCGTTGAAACTGAAGTCGGTGATGGCTCATGTGATATCGCCGTTTTACCAATTGAAGGAGTTATTTTGCCCTATCATGGCATTGGTGATTTTGAAATGGTGGTAACTCCAGAAACCATTGAGTCATTTATGACCGCCGCTGAAAACGATACAAATATTAAAGGTGTATTGCTAGAAATAAATTCCCCGGGTGGAACTCCAGTGGCTTCGCAAAGAATTGCTGAGCGCTTTAAAAATTCTTCACTGCCGGTGGTTGGTTTAGTGGGTGATACAGCCGCTTCTGGTGGTTATATGATTGCTTCAGCCGCTGATTATATAGTCGCTTCGCCTATGTCTAGTGTTGGTAGTATCGGTGTAACCATGTCTTACGTTGAGGAGTCTAAGAAAAACGAGGAAGAAGGTCTGACTTATGTTCAACTGACCTCGGGCAAATTTAAAGATACTGGTACACCCAACCGACCAATTACTGATGAAGAGCGAACTTTATTAGAAGCTGACTTAAAAATCGTTCACGATGAGTTTGTCAGTATTGTCGCCAACAATCGCAATCTGAGCATTGAAGCAGTACAAGCGCTAGCCGACGGCTCTACTATGCCTGGCGCAAGAGCGGTGGCGGCCGGACTAGTAGATAAGCTTGGCAACCGAGAAACTACCAAAGAAATATTTGCTGAAGTCCTTGGCTTAACCCCTCAAGACATTAGCTTTTGTGAATACAAATCTAGTTTTTTACCTTT
>CAZWXM010000085.1:0-2262 GCA_964637855.1 uncultured Candidatus Saccharibacteria bacterium
TCGTCAAAGTGAAACCGCCGCTGCAAGTATCGCCTTTGATATCAGAGGCGATAAAGTCATTGGTACTGATAATAGCTCTAATCCAATTTATAAATATACAGATTCTTTAACTACAAATGCTTCTGGTAATTTAACCATTTCAAATTTAGAGTTTGATAATTATTCGGTCACCCTACCGGCTGGTTATGATATGGCTAGAGCCTGCACCGGCCACCCTCTCGTGCTTACGGCAGGAGTAGATGGTGAATTAGAAATGTTGTTGGTTGCAGATGCGGCCCACACAGCGTTGATTAAGGTAGCTAATACTTTAGGAGAACCGATTCCGGGGGCTAGTGTAAATGTTTCTCGTCCTGGTTATAATCAAACACAATTAACAGATAGTTGTGGGCAAGTCTTTTTCACGGGGGGAGTTAGTGATAATAATGATTACACTATCGCGGTAACTGTCCCTGGGTATACTAATGAAACTCTGACCAACTTTACGATTAGTGGTGATGTAACAACCACTATAAATTTAGCTGAATAAGTTTATGAGAAAAAATTCTTTTAAAACTAAGCTCGGTATGACACTAGTTGAAACAGTGGTGGTAATTGGTATTTACACAGTTTTGTTATTAGCTATTACCGCCGCTATTAGTGAAATCTATCGCTACAATTCATACGCTATGGCTCAAGCGGGTGAAATAGACAACGCTCGCCGAGGTATGACCCGCTGGGGTCAGGATGCTAAAGAAATGACAACCGCTGAAGATGGTACTTTCCCAGTGGCAGTAATTGAACAGCATAAATTTGGTTATTTTAGTGATACTGATTTAGATAATGAAGTTGAGTATGTTGAGTATATTTTAGCGACCACCACTCTAACCAAATACACTTATAATGCCACCGGAACCCCGGCGACTTATTCCTACGGAACCCCAAGTTCTGCAGACACCTTATCTTTATATGTACAAAATATAAATCAAGGCACATCAACTTTTTTTTACTATGATGAAATGGGTGCACAACTAAGTTCCACTTCACCGTTAGTTGATGTTAAATATATAAGAGCACAAATTATTGTTAATATTGACCCCCTACGTTCACCTGGAGAATTTATGTTACGTTCCAGTGTGGCACCCCGTAACTTGAAAGAAAACTTATAAAATATGAGTTCATTAAAAATAATCAATAAAAAAACTGAAACGGGCTATCTGCTGGTTCTGGTCTTAGTGTTTGGTAGTATTTTCCTAGCCATCATCACTGCCTTTGTGGGTAACGTGGTAACTCAAAATCAATTAGTAAATTTCAAAGTCGAACAACAAAAAGCCACTGATATAGCTGAAGCAGGTTTGAATTATTATCGTTGGTTTTTAGCGCATTATCCCGGAGATGTAACCGATGGAACAGGAGTGCCTGGTCCATATGTTCATACCTATGCCGATCCTGAAGGTTCAACTATTGGCGAGTTTTCGCTAGAAGTTGCTAGCAGTACTTATTGTGGAGATATTTCTTCAATTGATATTTCTTCCACTGGTTACACTTATGCTGAACCAGAGGCTGTAGCTACAATGCGTGGTCGGTACGCTAGACCATCGATTGCGAGTTACTCATTTATTACCAACTCCAATGTTTATTATGGAGCGACGAGTAATGTGAGTGGACCAATCCACTCCAATCAAGGAATTAGAATGGAGGCCACTCATAATTCAATTGTTAGTAGTGGCCAAATAAATTGGAGTTGTGACTCAACTTATGGTTGCAGTCCAACTAAGACAGTGGATGGTGTTTATAGTACCGGCGGTAACGCTACCCCAGCCCTCTTTTCCTTCCCAGCGCCTCCGATTGATTTTGGTGGCATCACTCTAAACTTAGCTAGTATGCAGGATAAAGCCCAAAATAGTGGTGGTCTTTACTTTGGACCGTCTGGCAAGCAGGGTTATCAGTTGATATTTTTACCGGGTTCTAGAGTGGAAGTGCGAAGAGTAAATAGTAAACAAGCCGAACCAAATGGAGTGGCTTGGGGTTATTATTTGAATGTTTTAAATGGAACTAGTTTGATTGGTACCTATAATATTAACCCCAATTGCCCGGTGATATTTGTGGAAGACCAAGTTTGGTTGGAGGGACAAGTAGAAGGTAAAGTTACGATCGCGGCGGCCGATGTTGATACCCCAGGCAAGGACCCATCAATTATTCTTAACGATAATATTACTTATGTCACTGCTGATTCAGGTTTATTAGCGGTGGCGGAGTACGATATGCTGATGGGTTTGGAAATAC
>CAZWXM010000086.1:0-2107 GCA_964637855.1 uncultured Candidatus Saccharibacteria bacterium
TATTATATTCGCTAACAACACTTGATAGTTCCCCTAACTCAGCCGCACTAAAGGGCGACCAACTGGCCCAAGAGTTAACAATTAAAATTTTACCCAGATAATCCTTCAACGAAACTGGATTACCATCTATGTCGGTATAAGAAAAATTATCGCCAGACGCGTTTAAAAATTCCCCGGCCGCACTTTCATTAAGAGCTTTTTCCCTTTGGTAGCTCTTAGCAATAAAAATATAGACTAACACCAGCACTAAAATTAGTACCAAGCTAGAAAATACTTTAATGTTTCCTTTAATATATTTCACGTTTATCTAACCTTTAATGAAAACTTCAAAGTCTTCTGGTAACTCACCTTCAGCTGCTGGAATTAAATTTAACTCGACCTCTCTATTCATAAATTTTGCACTGAAGTTAGCATTTACAGAAGCAGTGGCTTCAACCTTAAACCTTTGCGCGGTGATTTGTTGTAAACAAGTATCAGAATTATTAATAACACTAAACATAATTTCCACTTGCTCAGGGTATGATTCTCTGACTAATGACTCAGTCACTAATAAATCACAAGGTGTAGGCATATTAACTTCTCCTACTAAGGTATGTACGCCATCAATAAAATAATGCTTGGCATCAATTCGCTTAATGTCACTATAGGGATCTGTAACTTCTTTAGTTTGTTCCGGAGTAGTTACTACTTCAAGTTCTGCCTTTTTTAAATTAGCATAAACAAACATACCAACTACAATTAGGGCAAATAAAGTTGTAACTAGAATGATAGATTTTTGACTCATAAGTTTTGATTAACGAGTAATACTAGTTTAATTGTACAACATCCTCGATATCTTTGCCTGCATAGATTGTAATTTCTGTTTCAGTTTCAGAATCACCACTGTAGGAAGATAAGAGTGCGTCAGATAAGAGCTTACTTAAAACTAGAGCTTTTTCTGCTAAGGACGGCGGATAGACAATAACAGTTTTATCTTCTTGAACTCCAAAATCATTTGATATCTCCAATACTTCATAACCCTCTGCTTCCAACATGAGACGAGCGTTAGCTGCTAGACCACTGACACCACTCCGGTTAACAATGGTAATCTTAGGCAAATCGGGATTGATTACAGACTTCTTGTTATCACTATCGGCCTCTAGCTTCTTATAGGTTAAATCCTCTGATGAAATTTTAACGTCAGAAGATTGACCTTCTATAGTCACCTCATAAGCTCTTTCGCTAACTAGAGCGGATTTTACATAGAGGAAAACTATAGTTAAGAAAAGCAAAGTTCCTAAAACTACAATAAAAAATACTCGGTAGTTGCCGACAAACTGGGTTAAAGTCTTAATTCTTTCCCAATGTGAAGTTGAATCCCCTAACCTACCTCTTAAATCAAGCATTCCAGCCTCGATTGGTGCCACTAATGACATTCGTTTGGCACCAGAAATTGTCACGGGTTTTTTCTCTAGTATTTTTCTTTCCGCAGCACTAGTTGGAACACCGGCCATCGAGAGCATTCTACGCACATACATTTTAATAGCCCAAGTAAAGAAATAACCAAAGGCCACTAAAACTAATATGACCATACCTAAAATTTTCCAAGGTATCACCCAAAAAGCGGTTTCGCTGTCAGCAAACTGTCGTTGTTGTTCCCCATAACCTATAGTAGCTATGGCTGTGTACCGACCAATATCAGCTAATGACCACTCGCCTTTCCATGTAAAGTCATACTTTCTGACACTGTTTGGTAAAACATTTCCAAATAAAGTATCTCGGTTGATAGGTATAATTCCTCTTTCCTCACCCCACATATTGAGAATCTTGATTTCTCCCTGCGGTAAAATATGAACATTGCCCTTATTCTCAAAACGCAACTCAAAGGTGGCTTCAGGTGACTCTAAGATACCTTTGGTAGTTCTGAAGGAACGAATACTACCTGATTCGTTCACATCTCCGGCTACTCGTAAAAATACTAATGTCGTAACAACTTGTGAGGTCTGAACTTGAGTTACTTCATTCGCATTTTTAGGTTGTTTAGTGCCAATTAAAATTGCCGCGAAGTGTCCCCCCGGAGACGCGTTGTCTGGCACCTTAATAGTAAAAGGGATTTCTACAGTTTTTT
>CAZWXM010000087.1:0-2098 GCA_964637855.1 uncultured Candidatus Saccharibacteria bacterium
CCAGCATCGCCTTAAAATCAAGAGAAGTTAAATAACGCTATACACATTAAATTTAAAAATCACAAAATTAACTAATTATAAATTGCTATAATAAAGCTATATAAACAAGACAAATTATGAAAACCAATATTTTAAAACACTTAAGTCATTCTGCTTCCTACGCCGTGTTAGCGAGTCTAATGATATTATCTTTAGTACTTTCTTTTTTCTTTATTGCTGAACCAGCTATAAGTTATGGTCAGTCAGATACTGCTACTTTCACTATTAAACAAACGATTACTGATGAAACTTCATTTCTAGTACCACCAACCAACGTTGTGGCAACAGGTACTATAAACGGTGTGACGGGAGGTACGGCGACAGGCACGACTGTTTTTGCTGTTATCTCCAACAACGCGGCTGGCTATCGAGTTGATATTCAGTTTGAAGATACTGACTTAGACCGTATCAGTATGCGAGGGGATGTTTCTGATGGTAATGAAATTCATGATTATTCAGGCGACGTGGCGGGGCAACCTTCATATAACTTCACGGCTAGTTCCGCCGCTCAGTTAGCTTATACAGTAACTTCATCTACAACCAACGACACCGATAATTCCTTCTTAACTAATGGTTCAAATGCTTGTAACACAGCTCCTTTTAATGACGGAGCAGGGATTCGTTGTTGGAAGGCGGCTTCTACCACCGCTCCATTTACTATCGTAGATAGAGATACCTCAGCTGTGACCGGAGCGACCAGTACGATTAAGTTTATAATTCATGTACCAAACGGTGCAACACCGGTACCTCAAGCTGAAACTTACACCGCGACTGCGACCTTGTCTCTTTACATCAACTAAGTTAATCTATAGTCAACATGACTAATGGATTTAAACAAATTCTAATCACTGGTCTTGTAGTGATTAGTGCAATACCTCTCACTGGAGAGGTTTTTGCGCAGGCTGAAGAGGCGGTTGAGACAGCTGTGGTTGAGGCTGATAATCAAGCTGAAGTTGCTAGCAGCTGGTATAAGTCAGAGCGCATATCAGGCAATATTGAAGTCGGAGACTTTGTGGTTGGCCCGGGTAAGAGAGAAATGGAATTAAACCCGGGTGATACTTTTGTTACCGAAATTTCGGTTACTAATCGAATTAGTCCCAATCGAACTTTTAAACTAGAGGTAGAAGATATTACTGGAAGTAGTGATGGTAGTAGTGCGGTGAGTCTGACCGGAAAGGAAAGAGGACCATATAGTATTAGAGATTATGTATCTTTTCCTAGCGATACTTTCACGCTTGATTTAGGAGAGCGAGCGAGAATCCCAGTGACAATTACTATCCCAAAAGACGCTGAACCAGGGGGTTATTACGGCAGTGTTTTGGTATCAACGATTCAAAACTCTATTGCTGAAGAAGAATTAGCACCGCATTCACCAATTATCGCTCGGGTGGGCTCATTGATTTTCTTGAAAGTTAAAGGTGATTCTTTAACGGCTGGTAAAACCCTGTCTTTGACGACTATCGGCGATACTTGGTGGTATGAAAAAGGTCCAATTCAATTAGGTATTCTGTTTGAAAATACTGGTTCAGTCCACGTTAATCCCTATGGAGAAGTAGCGGTTACTAATATGCTGGGTGAAGAAGTTGGGTGGGTAGAATTAGAGCCTTGGTTTGTTTTGCCTGGTTCATTACGGTTGAGAGAAATCGCTTGGGATAGAGAATTTTTGCTAGGGCGCTATACTGCGACCGCCAAAGTTAATCGTGGTTATGACAATATTATTGATGAAGTATCAGTGTCCTTCTGGGTTTTGCCTTGGAAAATTGTCGGCGGTACGTTCTTAATTATCTTTATTATAATTTTCAGTATCAGAGCATTTTTCCGTACGTTTGAATTTAAACGTAAATAAATGCAGCATGAAGTTTAAGCTTTTTTTACAAACTATTCCGCGCAGCTTTTTAATAACTATCTTAGTTATTTCAGCCATTGGGATTGGACAGGCTCAAGTTAGAAGTAGTACAAATTATCAATTACAAAGTGACAGCATTAATGCTGGCGGTGGTTTTTCTAGTTCAGCTTCTTACAATCAAGAAAGCACAGTGGGTGAAGTAGCGACTGGAGA
>CAZWXM010000088.1:0-2044 GCA_964637855.1 uncultured Candidatus Saccharibacteria bacterium
TTTCAGGTGTAGTGCCGCCCCGAGCAATTACTGCTTTGGCTGTATCTACCGCTTCCTGGTGATGTGGAATCATCCCTTCAATAAATGCTCGTTCACTTGAGACCATCATAAGCATCATGTGGTCCATTTGACTCATATCACCACCAACATCAGCGTTTCCCATCATAGTGCCATCAGGCATACGATGCATACCCATTGGGGTGTTGTCTGAAACTTCTTTATCATAACCTCGTGATCCGTAAAGCTTATCTTTGTCTGCAATAGTGTAGCCTCCAATACCACCGATAAGTAAAGTGCCGATAGCTACTAAAATTATTTGTTTGTTCATTTTAATTTTTAGATTAGTGAATAAAATAGAAAATATGCTCACTAAAATAGTTTGGGATTAAGGATGCCATTTGAAAACAATTCTTGTAGTGGCCGATAGGAAAAAGTATAAGTTCTGACTTTAAGCCATCTAGACTGTGGGGGTGAAGCGTACTGTATTCTTCGTAAAAGATTAGGAGCAATTAAAGCGACAAATATCGCCATACTTACCACGAGAAGTATAGCCAGAGTTGGAACCACTGCTAGAAACGCTGATTTCCATGCTCCGAGATGGTCAGCCAGATCCATTGGACAAATCACTTCCTCATGAACCATAAATGGACAATCATTCATTCCGCCAAACATATCCATCCCCATAGACATGTGGAACAAACTAAAAAACATCGTTCCGAGAAAAAAAACAATGGCCGTGAGAGCTAGTAATTTACTAGTGTTTTTCATTTTGTCTATTATAGCAAAAATGGCCATTTAAAGCTCTTAAAACAAAACTCTACTGTTGTAGTAGAGTTTTGTTTTAACTAATCTAGTTTGGTTTAATCTTTAATTTCTAAATCGAGATTACTATTTACAACTGTTTCAGTCAGTCCGGTGCGGAGTGCTAATTGAGTAATTAGCGCGGCTTTGGTGGTATAGAGAGTTTCAAACTCATCTTGCTTTCCATCATATTCCAGCTTGACCTCAGCCTTCCCCTCTTCAACTCTTACTTCGATTCTAATTCGAGAATCAGAATCATCACTAGTGTCAGATGAGTTGTCATCTACTGAATCATTATCATCGTCTGATGAGTGACTGTCGTCATCATTGTTATCTGAAGTGCTAGTAACTTGTGTCCGACTCGCGCGGTCTTCAATTTGAAAATCAAGAGCGCTATCTATGGTAGTGCGCTCAATCGAGAACCGCCTAACAATCTCATCGATTACTTCTGTCCTAGTATCAGCGGTGGTCTCAAAGGTAGTCTTGCGGTCGTTGATTTCTACTTTGACGATAGTGATATCAGTGAAGACATCGGCTTCGGCTTCGAAGGCGCTACTGTTACTAGATTGATTATCATCACTTCCTCTATCATCTTTATCTTCATCGTTACTATCGGAATGATTGTCATCGTCATAACTTTTGATGCGAATTTCTGTTTCACCGTCTTTTTCACGAATTTCAATTCTTTCATTACCCTCCCTTATTTTTAGACGACTATCATCGCCCTTCTCCTGATAGTCAATTTTAACGTTTTCTCTTTCAGGTTCATCAGAATCTTCGGCATCAAATTCTAGTAATAAATCAGCTAAAATTCTGGATCGGGCTTCACCGCTTATATTTTCATTACCTAATAATTCTGCTATCAAATCTACAGCGGTATCAATTCTAGTATTGGTATCATCAGAAAATTTTCTCTCAGCTAAATCTTGAATGCGACTAGCTCTATTTTCTATTTCGAAATTCAAGCCCGCTTCGACTGTCGCTGCATCAAGAGCAAAACGAGTAGCAATTTCAGCTATCACTTCCTCTTTAGTATCAGCGGTGGTCTCAAAGGTGGTCTTGCGGTCGTTGATTTCTACTTTGACGATAGTGATATCAGTGAAGACATCGGCTTCGGCTTCGAAGTTTATAGTCGAAGTGGCCGTACTGGTCGCTACGGTATCAGTTGTATCATCATTCAAAATTGAGCGGATTTCATTTAGTCTCTCTTCGGCAAAAGCCAGGTGCAACTTGGCCTTAGCTT
>CAZWXM010000089.1:0-1937 GCA_964637855.1 uncultured Candidatus Saccharibacteria bacterium
ACTACTTCGTAATCTACTCGATGCGGGTCGCTTTTAGGCATTATTATCCAAGCAGTTAGATATAGTAGTATCCCAGGGAAAAAACCTGTCAGAATTAAAAACGTAATCGCAAATACTCTAAATAAAACTGGGTCCTGACCAAAATAATTAGCCATTCCTGATAACACACCGGAGATTATTGCCTTCTCCTGATCTCGTTCCAATTTCTTTTTCATTCTTAGATTATAGCAAATCTATTTATAAGTGATAAATCACATCCTTTCTTTCAACAACCACTTTCCAGCCTTCCCTTTTTGCATAATTATATAAAGCTTGGTTAGGATTAAAACAAATTGGTTTTGCTACTGATTCTAAAAGACTGATATCACCTTCGGTATCTCCCACTGCAATTGAACCTTCCGGGGTAAATTCAGGATGACGTTCAAATACCCGCTTAACGATATTGGCCTTATTTTGAATTAAATGTTCATCATTCACCACACCAGTAAATCTATCCTGCGGACCAATTTCATAAAACCGACCGTAAACTTTATCAAATCCATAATTTTTGCAAAACTCGTCCAGCACCGTCTTGGGTGACTGTGAAATAGCCATTACGGTATAACCTTCTTGCTTTAAGGATTGAATTAAATCTCTAGTGTAGCGGTAGACAAACTTACTTTGCTCCTCCACCACTTTGCGACCAACGTCTGCAAATTCGCCATAATGAACTCCTTTAATATGGTTCATAAAAGTCTCAACAACGGCTTGGATATAAGCATCATAGGTACCTTCGCGAGCGCGCCAAGCTTGTAACTCCGACTCGTATTCAAAGCCAGCCTCAGCTGGAAAAATTCCACTATCAATCAAACTCTCAACTAACTCAATTAATAGGCTGGAGCGGAAGACTGTACCGTCTATATCGAAAAATGCTACTGGTTTCATCTTTAAATTATAGCCTAAAATCGATAGTTTGGCGTCGATAAATTGCCTTAGGAAATGAATATTTATTCATTTAAAATCCTAGATAAAAGAAATAAAGACTGGTCGCCACTCCTTCCATTCATCATGTGTGAACTTCTCTACGCGATATTCACCAGCCTCTATTCGACCAACACTACTCATAGTAATCGCCAAATCCGGACTGACTTCAGTTATGAAGCCAATTATTCCATCGTTATTCTCATTTAAATATTCAATTATTGAACTGGTTCTTGGCTCGATACTCATAGAAACTCCCTTCTTACCCTTTAGTAAATTATTAAGTGAGCCGGGGATTCTGGGTTTAGTATTTGGCCACTTTACTACAATACGCTGAGTTTTTAACAAAAATATAATTAACTCCAATGGTTGTAGTGGTAGGTTTAGTAAACCTCCTAACAACTCATCCTTAAGATATTTTCTTAATTTAAGTGTCTCATCATTTTTTGGCCCATAGACATAAGCAGACATCAGATTAGGGAAAATTAAATTTTTATCGTCTACCAAATCAGACACCTTCATCCAGCCATCATAATCTTGAAAATTAATTTTGGCATAAGCTCCATTAATACTCTTAACCATTACCGCATCACCATAATGAAGATCTCCTAGTTTAGTATCAAAATCTATTATTGCCTGGCTATAGCAAACAGCCTCATCAGCACCAACATAAGCTAGTCGTCCAATACTTTCAACAATTGTACCGGTAGTGAAATTTACCTCTTTAACAACCTCTTGATCAATAACCCGGCTTTTCAAGGTCTTAGCTTCTACCTGACCAGGTAGAGCCAAACGGACTTCCTTATCTTTAGCAAAAATAAAGCCCCATAGTTCTACTATGACTTCAATAAAAGCATTAAGCATTATTAAATTTTACTTTAAAATCGGTCTTACAAGCAAGTCTACGATAGAACCAAAAGTCACAATTATAATAAACATTAAAACTAGACCTCCCACCACTGGTAAAATCATCAATA
>CAZWXM010000090.1:0-1878 GCA_964637855.1 uncultured Candidatus Saccharibacteria bacterium
TATACGCGAGCTTCAGACAGGTGCGGATATGGAACGCTTCTGTCACACAGAATTTAATTAAAGAAAAATGGCAAAGAAACTATTAAAACAAATTAAAGTACAAGCTGTTGGTGGCCGAGCCACTCCAGCTCCACCACTAGGACCAGTACTAGGACAAGCTGGAATCAACATCGGAGAGTTCGTAAATCAATTTAACGAACAAACTCGAGATCGAATGGGGGACATTGTACCAGTAGTGATTAGCGTATTTGATGACCGAACTTTTACTTTTATAGTGAAAGTGTCACCAATGTCACGACTAATTTTGAAAAAGCTTGGTAAACCAAAAGGTTCAAGTAAGAATCTAGTTTCATCAACTGGAACTATCACTAAGGCACAAATTCGCGAAATTGCGGAGGAAAAAATGCCCGACCTAAATGCAGCTTCAATTGAAGCGGCTATGAAAACAGTAGAAGGAACTTGTTTCTCAATGGGTGTAAAGGTGGTTGATTAATCACAATATAAAAAGAGCGGCCCCGTCGGGGCCGCTCTTTTTATATAACAATAACTTTAACCAATTTATAATTACCGATAAGTTGTCTATTTGGTATACTTCAAGTTACATGAATCAAGTCCAGATTGGAGCTCTACCAGCGCAAAAAATTATTCAGATGATTGACTCTGGATTTATAAAAAATGCAAATAAAGAACACGTATCTCCGGCCTCATTAGATTTAACTTTAACTAGTGAGATTTATGAAATTAAGGGTTTGATTTTACCCAAGGTGGGTGAAACTATTCAAAGCTTGTTATCACTAATGGAAGCTACTCCAGTCAGTCTCGACGAACCAATTAAATGTAATCATTTATATTTAGCTAAACTTAATGAGTCTTTAGAATTACCGAAGCAAGTTTATGGCTACTGTAATCCAAAATCATCAACGGGAAGGTTAGATGTACATGTTCGAGTGTTGGCTGATGGTGTGCCACGCTATGACTCTTTAACCCCAGCGGGTTTTAAGGGTGATTTATGGGTGGCGATTGCACCTAAGTCTTTTGCTATAAAGTTAAGTGACGGCGTACCATTAACCCAATTAAGATTATTTAATGGCGATTCTCGGTTCTCCGAATTAGATTTAGAGGTGGCTATGAAAAATGGTTTAATTTGGCATCCGACTGAAGATAGAAAATTAGGTTATGAAGAATTAGTCACTAATGATTTGGACGGTACGGTTGTTTTGACGGCTTTAGTGGAAGAGGGAATGTGTGGTTATGAATGTATTGCTTCACCTGAGCAGGTGGTTGATGTTACAAAAGTGGGAGGCTATGAGGCTAAGGATTTTTTCAAACCAATTAAAATTCAAGCCGGCGCGTTGCGTCTGGAAAAAAATAAATTTTATATTCTTTCTGGAGCGGAGCGAGTTTGTATTCCACCAAGTTTAGCTTCAGAGATGGTGCCGATGGATGAGAGAAGCGGAGATTTTCGTTCGCATTACGCTGGCTTTTTGGACCCGGGGTGGGGTACGGGTGGTGAGGGTAAAGGGCGTCCGTTCACGCTGGAAGTTCGGCCGTTTGAAGATTTGGTGGTACGCCCCGGACAACCGATAGCTAAAATTAAATTCGAACGAATGTTAGCTGAACCAGATTTTCATTATGATACTAAACAATCTAACTATCTGACACAAAAGGGTCCGAAGTTGGGAAAGCATTTTAAGCAAAACAAGGAGTAGCGAAGCTACGACTATGGCTTTTCTTATACAGGCGCCTCAGTAGATTCGACCTCCAAGGGAGAATCTACTGGCGGCGAGCTGTAAAAGAAGATTCATATTTAAGATTTAATTGTGCTACATAAAAAAGGGCGTTCACTTTGTGAACGCCCTTTAAATTTATTACTTAATC
>CAZWXM010000091.1:0-1844 GCA_964637855.1 uncultured Candidatus Saccharibacteria bacterium
TAAATTCCAAATTTAACTTCAGAAGTAGTTGGAGTTGAGGAGGCTTTAACTAAACTTGGGTCAATCGCTTCCAGTACGCGATCAATAAATCCTTGATAGGTCTTAAAATCATCAGGATTTAGGAACTCGCCATTTAGATAAAAGCTTGGGGTGGCTGATACCCCTAGATCTCTACCTTCAGCAAACTGATCTTGTACCCGCTTTTTCAGTAGTGATGAGTTCATATGTCGCTTAAAGGTTGGTATGTCCAAACCTAATTCTTCAGCGTACTGCAAGAATAATACCGTTGGAGTCTTTGAGGCTGTCCAGTTTGCCTGATTAACAAATAATAAGTCAGAAAATTCATAAAACTTATTTTGTTGACCGGCAGCTTCAGCGGCAACCGCCGCTTGAATAGCATAAGGATGAAGTGCAACTAGTGGAAAGTGCTTGTACTCAAATTTAATATTTTCTCCGTACTGATCAAGCAAATCCTTTACCGCTGGATAAAAGGCCCCACAGGCTGGACACTGAAAATCGCTATATTCTACTAAAGACACAGTCGCATCCTTATTACCAGTGATATGATCAACTATTTCTACCCCCTCATTATTTTTCTGATCAGAATAGTTGCCATACCAAATCGCGCCACCAAATAAAACAACGGTTATAAGTCCAATTATTACCCAAGGATTTTTCATATAGATAACAGTGTATCATATCTATAATTTCCTTAAAATTAGTGGACAAGTGAGCAAAAATATCATAGCCTCATACTAAATCATGCCAATTAAGCCCAATTTCAAGAAAAAGAAGAAACGCCAAGTTCATGGCCCGACTTTTTGGGACACTGAATACAGCAATCCTCAATACCTTAAGCTTTCCACCAACGAAAGTGAGGATTTGGCTAAATTCACCCGCTGGGTGACGCGTTTTGGTCGTGGCGACATTTTGTCTAATGAAGCCAGTGCCATTGATGCTGGCTGTGGAAACGGACGAAATTTAATCTTTCTCGCTCGGGAATTTGGTATGAGTGGTATTGGTATCGATATTTCAAACTCGGCTATCGCTCAAGCTAAAGCCGCCTCAACTGAATTTAATATCCAGTACGGGGTGCAAAGTGCCGCTGACCCTATGCCAGCACCTGATGCTTCTCAAACTTTAGCTCTGGATATGATGACTTCTCACTTTTTAGATAAAAAAGCCCGCACTCGACTTCGCGATGAGTTGCATCGCACTCTAGTCCCAGGTGGTTTTCTCTTTATGAAAACTTTTCTCAAAGATAAAGATTTACACACCGTCAGACTTATTAATGAAGCTCCGGGGACTGAGGAAGGTAGTTATATCCACCCCGTCATGGGCGTCGCAGAGTATGTCTATAATGAAGATGAGCTAGTGGCTTTTCTCAGTGAGAAATTTATTGTTCGTAAAATTTATCGCTCCCATAAACACGCCTTTAAAGGTCGTGCTCGTAAGCGCCGTACTATTTCTATTTACGCCGAAAAAGATTATCGCTAAACTATAGCTATGATTAAAAAATATATCCGTCGCTTCCCTCACGCTATTCGCGGTATTATTTATGCGACTTTAAATGACTCAAGTTACCGTCATCAAATTTATGTTGGTGCGGCAATAATCCTAATTGCCTTGGTGATTTTTAATCCCCTACAACCCTTTGAGTTTTTATTTATTATTCTGGCTTGGGTTCTAATTCTTATCACTGAACTACAAAATTCCGCTATCGAAGCCGCGCTCGACCGCCTTCATCCTGAGCTTCATGAAAGTATTAAACAAAGTAAGGACATGGCCGCCGGCGCTGTCCTTACGGCTGGTTTATTTTTACTAGTAACTCTCCTAGTAATCGC
>CAZWXM010000092.1:0-1698 GCA_964637855.1 uncultured Candidatus Saccharibacteria bacterium
CACTACGGGTTCAGCTACATAAGTAGTATCTTCTACCGTAATTAAAGGTCTGACCGTTTCTTTTTCAGTGGTTACTTGCGTTTCAGTGGCTACTGGTGTTTCAGCCACATAGGAACTATTACTGACTTTGAATTTTAATGATTTAGTAGTAATGACTTCCCCATTAAGTTTGGCCTTAGCAAAAAATTCGTAGTCTCCATTGGGAATATTGGCAGAGTCAAAATCAAATCTGAGTTGTTCAAATCGTTTAGTGGCTAGGGCTACAAAGCGTGAACTAAGAGATTGTAATGGTCTCGCATAAAGTTCTACATAACTAGCATCAGCCGGTAACTTAATTCCAATCGTAGAAATGCCACTTAATACACTGCTGCCAGTTGAGAATATTTCAAACTGATTGGTAACGGGGGCTACTTCTACTGGGCTATCAGTCTCTGGCTCTTCAGGCTCATCAACAACCTCAACTGGAGGCATATCTTCAACTGGTTCACCAACCTGAAAAACCTGAGAATCATAATTCCCTTTAACTGAAGTTATCGAATTTATATTAAATACTCTGAGTTGATAGTAACCTGGCGGTAAGCTAGTGGCAGGAATTACCACGCTGTATTTATCATCAGCTAACTTATTAGTTTCTAAATCATAAAATCCAGTTTGACCGACTCGGATTAACTTAGAAGAAACCAAAGTGGTGTTAGTTAACGAAAACTTAACCGTTGTAGGCTCACTCAGTTTATTGGATGGAGCCGAGATAAAGGAAAAGACTGAACTGCTATTTAAAACCGGTGTAGTATCAGTACTAGATAAGGCGTTAGTAACTGTTCCAGACATGGATAACGGTTCCAGACTAGGGACAAATAAATTGGCAGAAAAAGTGGCGCCAATTAGAATAAAACAAAGGCCCGATACGTAGGCAATCTTAAAAGCCGAATTCTTAACATAGGCCTCTAGTTCAGAACTGAAAACAGCGCTCTTTTCAATCGCTCTTAAACTCATGTTGGTCGGTAGATTGATTTCATCCGTAACTACCACAGTCTCCTTTTGTGCCTTAACTTTTGTAGTTTTTGTAGCTTTAACTACTTTAGGTGCTGGCAGTTTTTCCGGCTTTTTAGCTATTGTTTTTTTTGCTTTTAACTTAGTAACCTTTACCACCTTCGCAACTTTGGAGGTCTTTTCAGCCGGCACAACTTTAACCGTTCTAGCTATAGAAACTTTTTTTACGGGAGTTTTAACTTTTTTTGTTTTTGGGTCCATAAAAAGTAAGGTTTTACAATTTCTAACTAAACTACTTTTTAGTTAGAGTTTGTATAGTATTTATTAGCTCGGAAAGATCGGTCATAGCTTTTACATAAAAACCAACCGCTCCTAAATCCAGAGCTTTCTTCCTATCTTCCTGCCCATCGCGATTTGAGAAAACTACAACTGGAAGATGCTTTAAGGTTTCATCCTCCTTAACTTGCGTTAATATTTCAAAACCGCTAATTCCTGGCAACATCAAATCAAGAATGATGATGTCAGGTTTAAATTGATGCATTAAACTAATTACTGACCTACCATCGGTACTGAAATCAAAAGGAAAACCGGAATTACCAAGTCTAATAGACAATAAATTTCTTAACAGTGGATCATCCTCAACGATATAAACTCTTATTCCTTTTGTAGTAATAGCATTTTTGATTGGAGAAATATCAATAGTTTGAT